>NZ_QSKB01000004.1:0-36735 GCF_003469085.1 Collinsella sp. AM29-10AC | reverse complement strand
TCTACGCTCGTTCTCGCTGCAGCCTTTTCCGTCCCCATTGCGTTCAATTCACCCATCTACGGGCCCTTCTTTATGAAGCAGGGCATGCAGGGCTTTGTCGACGCATTCAATACGCGCGCACCCCAGGCCAGCGGCACAGACCTATCGCCAGAGCAGCAAGCTGACGCGGAGCTTGCAAGATACGCGAACGCCGCCCTTGCCGCTCAAACCGACGCCGCCTTTCTCGATTCTGCCGAGAGCTACTACGCGCTCATGGGCGAAGGCTTCCAATCCGGGTCCATCGTGGGAGACCGAGAGACCAATGACGCGGCGCTCGCGTATTGCCGTGCCCTGAGCAGCTCCGGCATCACGGATATCCCGGCCTCCGCAAACGACCTGCCATTCCTTTCCTTCCTGCCTTACGCCATTGCCACGGCGCCGTCTTTCCTTCCCTTCATCCCCTTCCTTCTCTCGTCGATACTCGTGCTCGGCGCCACAAGGCCTGCGACCCTGGCGGCGAAGGCGCCCGCGCCCAAATTCCGGCGCCTTATCCAGATCGTGTTTTCGATAATCGCCGCGGGGACCGCGATGCTCCTCGCCGGCCTCGCACCCGGGGGCATTTACGCCTTGGTCCTAAACGGCTTCGGGCAAATTGGGTACCCGATCGCCTTCTTCCATGACGGCGCGCTTGCCACCACGACCGCGGGAAACGTCTTCACGACCCTGCTTCTCGCGCTGCTTGCGGGCGGAACCTTGATATCCGTTTGCTCCGCCGTCCTATCGACCGCAACGAGGCGCGTCCTCGCGGGCCCCCTTACCTCAGCGCTGCTTGTCGCGGCCCCGGCATTCCCGTTGCTGTCCGATTCGGCGCTGGAGCATAATGCCGTGCTCGGGCTCCTGCCGCTGGCCGTGTTCTCGCCTATCGAGGCCACGGGCTACGTAGGATGCTTCCCGACAGAATTCATTGGCTCCGGTTCAGGCAGCGCATCGATGCTTGCCGTGGCCCTGGCATACGTCGCGGTCCTTTTTGCGGTCGGCGCCGTTGCGGCACGTTCGCCCAAACAGGCTGGACCCGCTAAAAAGCACCATGGGCTCGAGCTTCTGGACGCGAGCGTGGGATACGGGAGCACGACGATACTTTCAATCGGATCGCTTTTCCTGGGCCCGGGAACGGCGGCGGGCCTCGTTGCTCCCAACGGCTCGGGGAAAACCACCCTTCTTGAAGCGCTGTCGGGCCAATTTCCCGCCCGCATCCGCTCGGGAAACCTGGCGGCAGACGGAATCAGCCAACGTCGATCAGCCGAATTTGCAGAACTCGTCTACCTGAGCTCTTCGGGCAGCGCGGATCTCTATCCCACGCTATCGGCCATCGAGCACCTTGCTTTCGTTAGGGAGGCGTGGAAATCGGCCGCCGACATCGACTCGCTCTGCGACTCCCTCGGAATCTCCCCATATCTCGACAAGCCGACCCGTAAACTCTCGACAGGAATGAAGCAGCAGGTAAAGCTTGCCATGGCGATAGCGACCGATTGCCCGTACCTCATCCTCGATGAACCGCTGAACGGCCTCGATCCGGGAAAGCGGAAAACCTCCTGCGACGCGATGCGCAGCGAGGTGGCGCGGGGACGCAGCGTGCTCATTTCAAGCCATCTGCTCGACGACCTGGCAGACCTTACCAACTCGTTCTACTTCATCGAGGCCGGCACGCTCGTGGAAAAGATCAAGTCGTCCTCGCAGACGCTCAAGCAGGAATACCTCGATACATACGAGAGATGAATGTGGGGGAGTGTTCGGATGAAGTTGATATTTAAGGTCCAGCTCGTGTTGTGCCGAAAAGACCGTGAACCTTTTGTGGGACACGCGGCGCCGTGGTACCATAGCCGAGTTTGTTGTCTTGGTCGGAAACCAAGACGCCTTATGCGCTGATCGGTAACCAGCGCCTGACCAATAAGGAGTCCTACCATGAAGCAGGGTATCCATCCCCAGTATGTCGAGTGCACGGTGACGTGCTCCTGCGGCAACACCTTCAAGACGCACGCAACCGTGTCCGAGATGAAGGTCGAGCTTTGCAACGAGTGCCACCCGTTCTACACCGGCCAGCAGAAGTTCGTCGACACCGGTGGACGCGTCCAGCGCTTCGCCGACAAGTTCGGTGGCGCCGCTGCCGCCCAGCTCAAGAAGGCTGAGGAGGCCAAGGCTGCCAAGGCCGCCAAGGCTGCTGAGGCCGAGGCCGCTCGCAAGGCCGCCGCTGAGGCTAAGGCTGCCGAGAAGGCTAAGCGTGCCGCTAAGTTCGCCGAGGAGGCTGCCAAGCAGGCCGCCGAGGCTCCCGCAGAGGCTCCCGTCGAGGAGGCCGCTGCCGAGGCCGAGACCACCGAGGCTGCTGAGTAAATAGCTCGCCGCGGAATCGCTCGCATTCATGGCATAAGGGTCGTGCATCCATTTGGGTGCGCGGCCCTTTTCTTTTTATTGGTGCAAGCTAACCTGTTCCCGTGGCACCAAATGGCAGAGAGACGGCGTTTGCTCAGATAAAACTTGCCAAAATAAACCTGTCCCATTGTGGCAGGTTGGTCATAGTTATTACGTGGCGGTCGAGGTCGACCGTATAGGCCGCGCCTTGTTTGGCTAAAGTACAATCATCTGTGTTTAACTCGCCCGCAGCTGCACGGCGTGGGCGATGGCCAAAAAGGAAAACCACATGGGATTCATGTCAAAGCTGCTGTCCTTTGGATCCGATAAGGACCTTAAGCGCTACTACAAGATCGTCGATCAGATCAACGGTCTTGAGCCCCAGTTTGAGAAGATGACCGAGGAAGAGCTCCGCGCCCAGACCGATAAGTTCCGTGAGCGTTACGCCAACGGCGAGTCGCTCGACGACATGCTCCCCGAGGCTTTTGCCACCGTGCGTGAGGCTTCCAAGCGCATCACGGGCATGCGTCACTTTGACGTGCAGCTCATTGGCGCCATGGCACTGCACGAGGGGCATATCGCCGAGATGAAGACCGGCGAAGGCAAGACCCTGGTCTCCACGCTGGCCGGCTACCTCAACGCTATTGCCGGCAAGGGTGTACACGTCGTTACCGTCAACGATTACCTGGCCAAGCGCGACTCCGAGTGGATGGGCCGCATCTACAAGTACCTGGGAATGACCGTCGGTCTGCTCCAGAACAACATGCCGCTCGAGCTCAAGCGTCCGGCCTACCAGGCAGACGTCACCTACGGCACCAACTCCGAGTTCGGCTTTGATTACCTGCGCGACAACATGGTTACCCGTCCCGAGCAGCGCGTGCAGCGCGGCCACAACTACGCCATCGTCGACGAGGTTGACTCCATCCTGATCGATGAGGCTCGCACCCCGCTGATCATCTCGGGCGCTGGCACCAAGTCCGCCAGTACCTACAAGGACTTCGCGCGTGCCGTGCGTGGCCTTGAGCGCGGCGAGGACGTGTCGCACGACATGCTTACCGCCACCGAGGACGTTGAACCCACGGGCGACTACGTCATGGACGAGGCTAAGCACACCATCGCTGCCACCGAGCGCGGTCTTAAGAAGATCGAGCGCCGCCTGGGTATCGATGACATCTATGCCGATCTCTCTGGCCAGCTGGTCAACCACCTGCAGCAGGCGCTGAAGGCCCAGTACATGTTCCACCGCGACAAGCAGTATGTGGTCACCAACGGCGAGGTCAAGATCGTCGACGAGTTCACCGGCCGCATTATGGAAGGCCGCCGTTACTCCGAGGGCCTGCACCAGGCCATCGAGGCCAAAGAGGGCGTGCTTGTACGCGAGGAGAACCAGACGCTGGCCACTATCACCTTGCAGAACTACTTCCGTCTGTATGACAAGCTCTCCGGCATGACCGGTACGGCACTCACCGAGGATGCCGAGTTCCGCGAGATCTACAAGCTGCCCGTCGAGGTCATCCCCTCCAACAAACCCGTTCAGCGTGTTGACCACGAGGACCTGGTGTACCGTACCATTCAGGCCAAGTACAACGCCGTCGCCGACGATGTCGAGCAGCGTCACGCCAAGGGCCAGCCGGTCCTGGTGGGCACCGTCTCCATCGAGAGCTCCGAGAAGCTGTCGGCCGCCCTTACCAAGCGCGGCATCGCGCACGAGGTCCTCAACGCCAAGCACCACGAGCGCGAGGCTCATATCGTTGCCCAGGCCGGACGCTACGGCGCCGTGACCATCGCTACCAACATGGCCGGTCGTGGTACCGACATCCTGCTGGGCGGCAACCCCGACGAGCTGGTGCGCGAGCGCCTTGAGTACGAGGGCCTGACCATGGAGGACGTGACGCCCGAGCAGCTTGAGCAGTTTAACGCCGAGGCCAAGGAGACCTGCAAGGCCGAGCGCGAGCGCGTGCTTGCCGCCGGCGGCCTGACCGTTATCGGCACCGAGCGCCATGAGTCCCGTCGTATCGACAACCAGCTGCGCGGCCGCTCCGGCCGTCAGGGCGATCCGGGCGAGACCCAGTTCTACCTGTCGCTCGAGGACGACCTCATGCGCCTGTTCGGTGGCGACAAGATGGACCGCGTCTCCAAGATGATGGTCACGGCCGACATGGGCGACGATATGCCCATCCAGCACAAGATCATCTCCAAGGCCGTCGAGAGCGCCCAGCACAAGGTCGAGAGCATCAACTTCTCCATGCGCAAGAGCGTCCTTGAGTACGACGACGTCATGAACAAGCAGCGCCAGGTCATCTACGCTGAGCGCAATAAGATTCTGGACGGCAAGGACCTGACCGACCACATCACCGAGGTCATGCACGACACCGTGTACCGCTGCGTTCAGGAGTTCTGCGCCAAGGACAGTCACGATGGCGAGCGCGACCTGGAGGGCCTGCGCAAGTGGGTTGTGGAGCTCACCGGCCACATCGATACGCCGAAGTTCCCCGACGAGGATTATGAGGCTCTGGCTGCCGATGTCCTGGCTTACGTAGAGAAGTGCTACAACATGAAGGCCGAGCGCTTGGGCGAGGACCTGATGCGCGAGCTCAACACCCAGGTCATGCTGCGCGTCATCGATACCCGCTGGATGAACTACCTGCAGGAGATGGACTATCTCAAGACCGGCATCGGCCTGCGCGGCTTTGGCCAGCGCGACCCGCTGGTCGAGTACAAGACCGAGGCCTACGGCGCGTTCCAGATCCTCGTCGACACCATGTACGAGGATTACCTGCGCACGGTTCTGCGCATCGAGATCAAGGCTGCCCCGCGTGCCGTGGAGCACAAGGAGGAGCCCGCGCTCGAGGGTGCGCACTTCTCCGGTCCTGCCGAGGTCGATGGTGACAACGGCGACTCGGTGCTGCGCAAGCAGGCGCAGGTGCAGGCCCGCACGGCTGTCCAGGGTGGTCCGGCTGCCGTCAACAACGGTGGCAAGGTGACCACCTATCGCAAGTCCGAGAGCGACGATCCGTACGTCAACGTGGGCCGCAACGACCCGTGCCCCTGCGGTAGCGGCAAGAAGTTTAAGTACTGCCACGGCAGGAATCGTTAATGGCTGAGGCTTTAGAGGTAACGCCCGCCGAGCTGGACGCGTTTGCGGACCGGCTCGGCGAGGTCGAGTCGTATCTCCACTTGGACGAAAAGCGCACGCGCGTGACCGAGCTCGAGGCCAAAAGCGTGGCCCCCGGCTTTTGGGATGACGCCGACGCCGCCCGTGCCACCATGGAGGAAATCGCGCGCACCAAGGAAGATATCGCTGCCGTGGACAACGCGCGCGGCGAGCTTTCCGATGCCCGCGCCGCGCTGGAGCTTGCCGAGGAGATGGGGGATGACCCCGATGCCGCCGCCCTTCGCGAGGAGGCTACAGCCACGGCTGAGCGCCTGGCCCGTGCCATCGATGAGCTTGAGCTTTCGAGCTGGTTTACCGGTGAGTTCGATCACGGCGACGCGATTGTGACCATCAAGCCCGGACAGGGTGGTCTGGAGGCCCAGGACTGGACCTTCATGCTATTTAAGATGTACATGAAGTACTGCCAGCGTCGCGGCTGGAAGGTCACGATTAACGACTGCCCCGCCGCTGAGGTCATCGGCATCGACCGCGCGACCTTTACCGTCGAGGGCAAGGACGCATTTGGCATGCTGCGCGCCGAGGCCGGCGTCCACCGCTTGGTTCGCATTAGCCCCACCGACGACAAGAAGCGCCGCCAGACCACGTTTGCCGGCGTCGAGGTCATCCCCGTGCTACCCGATGATATCGATATCGAGATCAGCCCCGATGACATCCGCGTGGACGTGTACCACGCGAGCGGCCCGGGCGGTCAGGGCGTTAACACCACCGACTCCGCCGTGCGCGTGACGCATTTCCCCAGCGGCATTGTGGTCACCTGCCAAAACGAGCGCAGCCAGATCCAGAACAAGGCCGCGTGCATGCAGATCCTCAAGGCTCGCCTGTACGAGATTGAGCTCGAGAAGCGCGCCGAGGCCCTGGATGAGATTCGCGGACCCAAAACCACGATTGGTTTTGGCAACCAGATCCGCAGCTACGTGCTCTACCCGTATCAGATGGTTAAGGACCTACGCACGGGCGTTGAGACCAGCAATGTCGAGGCCGTTCTTGACGATGGCGATCTGGATCCGTTTGTAATTGGCTATCACCGTTGGGCTACCGGCAACGCCGGTGCGGAAGGCTCGGACGCCTAGGCACATGGTTGGCTCCGGGTCGATGCAAACACTTCGCAGGGGGTGGTATTTGCTCGGTGAATCGGTAGAATCGAATACAGTAAGAAGTTCAAAGCGCACTCGTTTGGGTGCGCTTTTTTGAGGGAGGCAGCATGGCATATCGTCTGGACATCAAGCGCATTCTTTCGCTGAACTTCTTTCATGACTTGCCCAAGATCATGTTTGGCTGCGCCCTGGCAGCTATCGCGACGGATCTGTTTTTGATTCCCAACGGTCTTGCTGCCGGCGGCGTTACGGGTCTTGCCACGATTATCCAGGCGGTCGGCGCCTCGCATGGCATCTCGCTGCCTGTCGGTATTCAAACCATCGTGATGAATGCCTTGCTGCTGCTGGTCGTTATGCGCGAGGGGGGCATGTTCTACGTGGTCCAGACGGCGACGGGCTTTGTGCTGCTGGGCTTCTTCACCGACCTGTTCGCTCCGTTTGTGGCGCCGCTGGCACATGCCGACCTGATGCTGCCCGCTATGTGGGGCGGCATTATCACGGGCATTGGCTACGGCATGGTGCTACGCGCCGGTGCCAACACTGGCGGCTCTGACACCATCGGTCAGATTATCTCGCGCAATACGTCACTACCGGTGGGCTCCACCGTCATGGCGATCGACGTTGCCGTGTGCGCGCTGTCGGCCCCGGTCTTCTCGGTCGAAAACGCGCTGTATGCGGGCCTTTCGATGGTCATTAGCGGCTACGTGATCGATGCCGTGGTCGACGGCGGCAACAGGCGCCGTATGGTACTCATCATCTCGGACAAGTTTCCCGATATTGCGGCCGACATCATGTATGGCCTGGGTCGTGGTTGTACCAAGTTTAAGGCGACTGGCATGTATTCGGGTGCCGAGAAGCCGGTGATCATGGTCATCGTGAACCGTCGAGAGCTCAATACCCTCAAGACGATCGTGCGCGAGCGCGATCCTCACGCCATTGTGACGGTCGCCGACGTTACGGAAGCTTTCGGCGAGGGATTCAAGGACATTAGCGCGTAGGGCCGACCGCGTCCCATCCAAAAGACGTTCACATTGATAAACCGTTTCATCAGCGGTTCTGCCTGCTAAATTGTTCAAATAATGATAAAAACTCTGGTAAAGCCATCAGTTTCCAGCATAATGAATGACGTACGTGCATTGCGGCTGTGTTGGGATTACCTTCGGTGCCGTGCGCATTTTGTCTAAAGAGGATGAAAGGAAGGCACAATGAGCGACGAAGAGCTCAAAAAGGTTGCCAACGAGGTAAGGAAGGGCATCGTCACCGGCGTGCACGCTGCCAAGTCCGGCCATCCGGGCGGTTCGCTCGGCGCTGCCGACATCATGACCTATCTGTACTTTGAGGAAATGAACGTCGACCCGGCCGATCCCCGCAAGGCCGACCGCGATCGCTTCGTGCTTTCCAAGGGTCACTGCGCGCCTGGTCTGTACGCCGTGCTCGCCGAGCGTGGGTTCTTCCCCAAGGAGGATCTTGAGACGCTGCGCCACATCGGCAGCCACCTGCAGGGCCATCCCAACATGAACGACACTCCGGGCGTTGACATGTCCACCGGTTCGCTCGGCCAGGGCATCTCCGCCGCCGTGGGTATGGCCGTTGCCGCCAAGCACTGGGGCGATACTTATCGCACGTACGCCCTGCTGGGCGATGGCGAGAGCGAGGAGGGCCAGGTCTGGGAGGCCGCCATGTTTGCCGGCAACCAGCAGCTCGACAACCTCTGTGTGATCGTCGACCACAACGGCCTGCAGATCGACGGTCCCGTCGAGGAGGTCAACGACCCCATGCCGCTCGCCGACAAGTTCCGCGCCTTTAAGTTCCACGTGGTGGAGCTTGCCGACGGCAACGATTTCGATCAGATTCGCGCCGCCTTTGCCGAGGCTCGCGCTACCAAGGGCCAGCCGACCGTCATTATCGCCGAGACCACAAAGGGCAAGGGCGTGTCCTTTATGGAGAACCAGGTTGGTTGGCACGGCAAGGCCCCCAATGATGAACAGTTTGAGCAGGCCATGGCAGAGCTCACGGCCGCCGGAGAGGAGCTCTAGGATGGCAGACGTCAAGAAAATCGCCACGCGCGTAAGCTACGGCGAGGCCCTCGTCGAGCTCGCCAACGAGCACGATGACTTTGTGGTCCTCGACGCCGATCTGGCCGCCGCCACGCAGACCGGTAAGTTTAAGGCCGCCTGCCCCGACCGTTTCTTCGATGTGGGTATCGCCGAGAGCAACCTGATGGGTGTTGCCGCCGGTATCGCAACCACCGGTCGCGTTGCCTTCGCGAGCACCTTTGCCATGTTCGCCGCCGGCCGCGCCTTTGAGCAGGTCCGTAACTCCATCGGCTACCCGCACCTCAACGTTAAGATCGGTGCCACGCACGCCGGTATCTCGGTGGGCGAGGACGGTGCCACACACCAGTGCTGCGAGGATATCGCCCTGATGCGCGTCATCCCCGGCATGACCGTTATCGTTCCTGCCGACGACGTCGAGGCCCGCGCCGTGACGCGCGCCGCCTACGAGTGCGACGGTCCGGTGTACATGCGCTTCGCCCGTCTGGCCTCGCCGGTTATTAACGACCCCGAGACCTACAAGTTCGAGTTGGGTAAGGGCATTGTCATGCGCGAGGGCGCCGATGTGACCATCATCGCCTGCGGCCTGATGGTCGGCGAGGCTCTCGAGGCCGCCGAGCAGCTCGCTGCCGAGGGCATCGACGCCGAGGTCATCAACATGCACACCATCAAGCCCATCGATGCCGACCTGATCGTCAAGAGCGCCACCAAGACCGGCCACGTCGTGACCGTCGAGGAGCACTCTGTGATCGGTGGCCTGGGCAGCGCCGTTGCCGACGTCCTGTGTGAGCAGTGCCCGACGCCGCTCAAGAAGATCGGTGTCAACGACACCTTCGGCGAGTCCGGCCCGGGTGCCGAGCTCCTGCACAAGTACGGCCTGGACGCCGCCAACATCGTGGCGACCACCAAGGAGTTCTTGGCATAAGGCAAGACGAGGCAAAGTATCGCGTCGACAACCGCAAACAAGCCAGAACAGGGGCGTCCTCAAAGAGGGCGCCCCTGTTTATGCTGAATTTAAATTAGAGTCCTGCCAAGCGAAGTTCCCATGGGGAAACGGGCCCATCCCAACAAAGTGCAATTCAGACCCTTCCAACTTTGTATGCGCAGCATCTCAAGTTGGTGCGTCGGCCCCATAGTAGCCGCAGGCCGGGCGCAGGGTTACCTCCCAAATCTTTCCGCAGCGCAGGCCGGCGTTTGTCCGCAGCTCCGCAGGAGCAGGACAAATGCCGGCCATGCGCGAGGACGATTTGGGAGGTAACCCTGCGCCCGGCCGGTGAGACCCAAACCCCGCCATGCTTCTTATGTGCAGTAAAGCTAATGCTGCTAAAATACAAAGCGCTCATGTAGTTTAAACGCACGACGATAAGGAGCACCAGTGGGTAACCACTTCCGTACCTCCGGTGCGGGCGATGATGCCCCCAAGACGCAGACAGGCGTCCAGGGCAGTCGTTTCGCCACTCCGGATTCAGAGGGCCAGCCTGTTGCTCAGGCCCCCACTCAGCCGGCAGATCAGGCACAGCCGGCATCCGATCCCTTTGCCTACAATCCCACCAGCGATGTCGCGCTTTCCGGCACGGCGGGTTTTGAGCCCGTTCAGGCCGTGACCGCTCGCGTGGAGCAGCCTCAGGCTGGCGCCGCCACGCCGCAGCCTACCATGGCCGGCATTCCCGACCCCATGGCCCCCGCGACGCCGGTTCCTCAGCCTGCGCAGTCCGGTCTCTTTGCCGCTATTCCCGATCCCACGCAGCCTGCTGCCCCGGTGGTCGAGAGCGATCAGGCAGCCGAGGTCGCAAGCCTCGATAACGCGCTCAACAACCCCGATTTTACGTCGGTGTTTGCGCCCATCGATCCGCAGGCCAGCCGCAAGAAGATGGCCAAGCAGGCCGGTGTCGAGCCCGTCATCCTTATGGAGCATGTCACCAAGATCTATCCGGCACAGCCCAACAAGCCTGCACTCGACGACATCAACATCGAGATCTATCCGGGCGAGTTCGTCTTCCTGGTCGGTCACTCCGGCTCGGGTAAGACCACGCTGCTGTCGACGCTCAACCGCGACGTCAAGCCGACGAGCGGTCGCATCCTGGTTGCCGGTCAGGACCTCATGAAGATCAAGAACCGCAAGGTTCCGTTCCTGCGCCGCCAGATTGGCGCTGTGTTCCAGGACTTTAAGCTTCTGCCGCAAAAGACCGCCTACGAAAACGTGGCGTTTGCCCTGCAGTGCATCGGCAAGCCCAAGGGCGTCATTCGCAGCCAGGTGCCCGAGGTGCTGCGTCTGGTCGGTCTGGCCGATCAGATGGACTCGCTGCCCGACCAGCTTTCCGGTGGCGAGCAGCAGCGCGTTGCCGTCGCCCGCGCTATGGTCAACCGTCCGCCGCTGCTGATCTGCGACGAGCCCACGGGTAACCTCGACCCGGCGATCTCGCTGGGCATCATGAAGCTGCTCGAGCGTATTAACCGCACCGGCACCACCGTGATCGTCGCCACGCACGACCGCGAGATGGTCGATAGCATGCACCGTCGCGTGATCGCCCTCGAGGGCGGCCACGTTATCCGCGACCAGGAGAGGGGAGGTTACGGCAACTATGGCACCAACTAACGTGGGCTACTCCTTCAAAGAGGCAATCAGCCACTTCTTCCGTAACTGGACTACCTCGCTCGGCGCCGTCATCACGATCTTCCTTTCGCTGTTTATCATCGGCCTGTTCATCATGGGCTCCGCGATGCTGAACTCCGTGATCGGCACCGTCGAGGATCAGGTTGTCATCAACGCGTTCATTAGCGATGACGCCGATCAGGCTGATGTTCAGGCTTTTGAGGCCGAGCTTAAGACATGGAATAACGTCAAGTCCGTGACCTATAAGGACAAGGACGACGCGCTGGCCGAGTATACGAGCAAGATGTCGGGCAACGCCGACGCCACCATGAGCGCGCTCGATGGCCAGAACCCGCTGCCGGCTTCGTTTGCGATTGAGATGGACGATCCGTCTCAGGTCGAGAGCACGGCCAAGAAGCTCAAGAAGAATGCCGACTTCCAAAAGATCGCGGACGACGGCGACGTCAACGCGAGCGTACTGTATGGCCAGGAGGAAGTGAGCCGCCTGTTCCAGGTGACCAACTACATTCGCATCGCCGCCGTGGTGCTCGTTGGCCTTCTGACCTTTATCGCATTCATCTTCATCAACAACACGATTCGCCTGTCCATCACGGCGCGTCGTCGTGAGATTGCGATTATGCGTCTGGTCGGCGCCAGCAACGGCTTCATTCGTGGTCCGTTTATCACCGAGGGCGTACTGCAGGCCATTTTGGGCTCGCTGCTTTCCATCGGCGTTCTGGAGCTGCTGCGCAATCTGATGATTCCGCGTTTGCAGGAGAGCATCGGCTGGATGTCGTTTGCCCTGCCGATGCAGTACTACCTGGTGACCTATGCTGCGCTGATTCTGGTCGGCGTGATTATCGGTCTCTTTGGTTCTGCCATAGCCATGCGCCGCTACCTGCGCGTGTAGGCATGTCTGGAATTCATCCCTTCCAACGGGTCGTCTCTTATGGGGCGGCCCGTTTTTTGATCTCTAGGGGACGGCAGGAAAGCGAATCATTTGGGTAGACTCTTTGGAGTTCGTCATCGATAGCAAGGAGGCGCCATGGGGCGCAATAACAAGCATAAGCGCGGTGCTCGCAATAAGCGTGGGCCGGTGCGCAGCGAACGCCGTCCGAGCCTGACCGGGCGCGTGCAGCTCCATGAGCATGGCGCCTATGTCATAACCGAGAGCGGCGACTACAAGGTTATGGGCCGCGGTAAGCGCGAGATCATGGATGGCGATACCGTTGCCGTGAGCATTAAGAACAGCCCGCACGGTGAGCGGCGCGCCGTGATCGAAGGCGTGGTTGAGCGCGCAGCCATAAGCGTGGTGGGTACGTACCAGACCGCTGGTCCGCTCGGTGTGATCGAGCCGCTCGATTCGCGCCTGAAGGCCGACTTCTTCATTCTGCCCGAGGATACCTCGGCGGATCGTCTGGGCGTCCACCCGGGTGATGCCGTTGTCGCGCGCATTTTGACCTACCCGACGCGCCTGGAATCGGGCACCGTGACGATCGAACGCCGCATTGGCGGAGATGACGCGCCCGATTTGGGCGTTCAATACGTGATGGCGCGTTACGGCTATACCGATAGCTATCCCGAGGCCGCGCTGGACGAGGCCGAGGGGCTTTCGCTCGATGTGTCCGCGGCGCTTAAGGACCCGCTCCGCCGCGATCTGCGCGACCGCTTTGTCATCACGATCGACCCGGTCGACGCGCGCGACTTTGACGATGCCATTTCGCTGGAGCGTACGCCCGAGGGTGGCTACAAGCTGGGTGTGCATATCGCCGACGTTTCACACTATGTGGCTTGGGACGGGCATATCGATCTTGAGGCTCGCCATCGTACGACATCGGTGTATCTGGCCGATCGTGTGCTTCCCATGCTGCCCGAACGCCTGTCCAATGACCTGTGCTCGCTTCGCCCTGACGAGGACCGTCTTGCGTTTACCGTCGATATCGAGCTCGATGAGCAGGGTCGCGTGCGGCATTACGATCCGTACCCCAGCGTGATTCGCTCGCGCGTGCGTATGGACTATGACGGCGCCGAGGCGCTGCTGGTGCGTGCCGACGCGGTTGAGTATTCGGTGCTGGAAGGCGCCGCTGAGGATGTTGCGGCTGCTGAGGCCTCGCGCGAGGAGGCGCTTGAGCGCGGTCTTGCGTGCGAGGAAACTGCTCGCGGCTATAACGTCGACCTCGGCGATTTCCTTGTCGCCGCCAACGAACTCGCCGAACTTCGCCGTCGTATTCGTCGCGTCCGCGGCTCAGTCGATTTTGACACGGCCGAGATTCGCGCTCTATTGGACGAGGACGGAGTACCCGTGCAGATTGTGGCGCGTGAGCGTTCGTGTGCCACGTCGCTTATCGAGGAAGCCATGCTGCTCGCCAACGAGTGCGTTGCAGAGTGGCTGGCAGACCGTGATATCGAGGCCTGCTATCGCGTGCATGAGGATCCGAGCCCCGATAGCCTGCACGGTGCCGCCGTTGCGCTGGCGCAGCTGGGCATCATCGACGATCGCCGTGCTGCCGGTATTGCCCTGGGGAGTCCCGATGAGCTGCAGGCTGCAGT
Organism: Collinsella sp. AM29-10AC; assembly: GCF_003469085.1. NCBI lineage: Bacteria > Bacillati > Actinomycetota > Coriobacteriia > Coriobacteriales > Coriobacteriaceae > Collinsella > Collinsella sp. AM29-10AC. The sequence goes on along the minus strand of NZ_QSKB01000004.1, from coordinate 22,884 downwards.
TGATGCTGCCGCCGGTACGGCAAGCGCACCGCTCGTCAACACGCTGCTTCTGCGCAGCATGCAGCGTGCGCTGTACAAGCCGCGCAACGAGGGCCACTTTGCGCTCGCCGCGTCGTGCTACTGTCACTTTACGAGTCCCATCCGTCGCTATCCCGATCTGGTGGTGCACCGCGTGCTCAAACTGCAGTTGGCCTATGAGCAGCTCGGCGGCAAGGACGCCTTGGTGCGCACGCCGCGGCTCATCGGCAAAGGTCGCGAGTCGCTGCCGCGCATTCTGCCGCAGATTTGCCGTGCGTGCAGCGATGCGGAGCGTGCGGCCGATGCCGCCAGCCATGCGACGCAAAAGATTAAGATTGCCCAGTACTATGAGGATCGCCTGGGCGAGCGCTATGCCGGAACGGTCTCATGGGTCAGCAGTATGGGCCTGTTCGTACGCTTGGACCTGACACAGGTCGAAGGCTTGGTTTCGATCAAGAGCCTGGGCAACGAGTGGTTCGAGTTTGACGAGGACGCGCTCACGCTCACAGGTGTCGACACGGGGACCCGCTATGAACTGGGGCAGCGTGTGATCATCGAGGTCTCACGCGTCAATACCACGCGCGGGCACTTGGACTTTAAGCTTATCCATTAGCCAAATTCCGACTCATGGTGTGGGGGCGGAGAGCGGCCTTTCGGGACCGCCCTTCGCATTTGAATCGTGGCTATCTTGCCGTCTGCTCGGCCGCCTGCTTGCCTGCTATTGGAGAGGTAAAACCTACCAAAATAAACCTGTCCCTTTTTGGCAGGTTTACAAGAAAGCGGGGATGAGATGGCGACGGTGTATGGTTATGCGCGGGTGAGTTCGCGCGATCAGAATCTTAATCGGCAGCTGGATGCGCTGGGCGCCTATGGCGTGGGCTCGGCGAATATTTATGCCGACCATGCGAGCGGCAAGGACTTCGATCGACCGCGTTATCGCGAGCTGCTGCACGTCCTGGGAGACGGGGACGTGCTAGTGGTGCTTTCTATCGACCGACTTGGTCGTAATTACTCCGAGATTCTTGAGGAATGGCGACGCATTACCAAGGAGCTCGGGGTTGCCATTGTGGTGTTGGACATGCCATTGCTTGACACGCGCGCCAGGGCCAGCGGCACGCCGGATGTGACCAACACCCTGATTGCCGATATTGTGCTGCAACTGCTGAGCTACGTGGCGCAGGTGGAGCGCGAGAATATCCATCGGCGCCAGGCGGAGGGAATTGCAGCGGCGCGGGCGCGAGGGGTCCGTTTCGGTCGACCTCGCAAGCCGTGCCCTCCTCAGTTTGAGCTGGTACGCGATAGCTATGAGGCAGGCGATATTACCCGCAGCCAGGCAGCAAAGTGCCTGGGCGTGTGCGTGGGGACGTTCGATCGCTGGATGCGCGAGGCGGGGTAGGGGTTTGCGGCACGTCCGATTGGCGCCCATGCGAGGCGCTAGCCGGTAACAAACCCGTTTCTGATAATGCGACCTTGTTGAATTATTTTGTGTCGCGCGTATTTCCGAGCGGTCGGATTTGAGGGGCGAGCGGTAGAACGCTCGCCCTTTGTGCGCCACGATGCGGCACAATGTACCGTAAAAGCTGTTTGTATCCGGTACGAATCGTTCGTTGGTCTTTAATTCTTCTCAACGGAGGTGTTTGAGATGGCAAACGGATTGCTTTTGCGGCTTCGCGAGCGTGAGCTCAGCGCGAGCCCGGCGGAACGCAATGTCATCGCATATGTAAGCGCTCATCCGCACGAGGTGGTCGGGCTGTCCGTCCGCGGTCTTGCCGATGCCACGTTCTCCTCGCCTTCGAGCATTTTGCGCTTTTGCAAGCGCTTGGGTTTTGCGGGCTACAAGGAGTTCCAGCGCGAACTGATTGCCGAGCTGGCGCTCTTGGGTGACAAGAAAGACGTTGCCCTCGAGGACATCTCCATGGATGACAGCGTCGAACGTATCGTGGGGAAGGTGATGAAAAGCAACGTGCGCACGATCGAAGCGACGGCGCGAACGCTCGATTACACCGTCTTGGAGCGATGTGCGGCCTATCTTAAGCGGGCACGCGCGGTCAATCTGTTCGGTATCGGTGCCTCTCGTTTGGTCGCGCACGATCTGGCGCAAAAGCTCATGCGTGTCGACAAGGAGTGCCATCTGTACGACGACTGGCATGATCAGCTCTTGTGTGCCAAGAACATGCATGAGGGCGATATGGCAATCGCCTTTAGCTACTCGGGCTTGACGCAAGAGGTGCTGGACTGCACCGCCGAGGCTCAACGTCACAACTGTCCCGTTGTGGCCGTTACCAAAGTAGATGGATCATCCAAGCTTGCCACCGTGGCCGATGCCGTGCTCGGCGTCGCTGCGAGTGAACCCTTGGTCCGCAGCGGTGCCATGGCTTCGCGTATGGCCCAGCTTATGGTTGTCGATGCCCTGTACGCTGCTTACGTTGCCAGCGACTACGAACGGGCGACGCATGTCATTAAGCAAAACTACATCGAGAAACAGGAAAGATGAGGTGAATGAAATGCTCGATTTAACAAAATTCACGACCGAACAGCGTAATCAAAGTTCAATGGACCTCGATACGATGACATCGCTGCAAATCGTCACGACGATGAACGATGAGGATCTTCGTGCCGTCCAGTCGGTCACGAAGGTGTTGCCCCAGGTTGCCACAGCAATCGACTGGGCTGCTGAGGCACTCGAGCGCGGCGGGCGCGTCTTTTACATGGGCGCAGGCACCAGCGGTCGTCTGGGTGTACTCGACGCTTCGGAGTGTCCGCCCACGTTTGGCGTGTCACCCGATCTGATTGTCGGGCTCATTGCCGGAGGCGAGACGGCGTTTATCAAGGCTGTCGAAGGTGCCGAAGACAGCGAGGAGCTTGGCGCGAGCGACCTGCGGGAGCGTGGACTCTCGGACAGGGATCTTGTCGTTGGCCTGGCGGCAAGCGGTCGTACTCCCTATGTGGTGGGCGGCCTTGTGTACGCCAAGGCAACTGGGTGCAAGACCATTGCAATTGCCTGCAACCAAGGGTCGAAGATCGGGGAGAGCGCAGATCTTGCCATTGAACCCGTGCCCGGTCCCGAGGTGCTGACCGGCTCAACGAGGCTCAAGGCGGGAACGGTTCAAAAGCTCATTCTCAACATGATTTCGACCGGTGCCATGGTCAAGATCGGCAAGGTATACCAAAACCTGATGGTCGATGTGCAGCAGACGAACGAGAAGTTGGTGGTGCGCGGCCAGAACATCGTGATGGAGGCGACCGGCTGCACGCGCGAGCGCGCTATTCAGGCGCTTGCAGATGCCGGCGGCCACGTAAAAACCGCTATTGTCTCGGTACTGCTGGGCTGCGATGCCGAGCAGGCTGCGGTAGCTCTTGAGCGAGCGAGAGGCCATGTCCGTGCTGCGGTGAGTGGCCATGAGAAGAGCAATGCCGATGCCCAATAGGTGCGCGGCGTGAGCTGATATGACATCCAGACGAGATACCCGATACAAGGAGGAGTTATGACGAACAAAGAGCTGGCTCAAAAGCTGCTGGACCTTTTGGGCGGTAAAGACAACGTGTTGGCAAACGCGGCGTGCATGACGCGCCTGCGCGTGACCGTCAAAGACACGGGCAACGTCGACACGGAGGGTATTAAGGCACTCGACGGCGTGATGGGCTTGGTCGAGGACGACACGATGCAGATCGTGCTGGGTCCGGGCAAGGTGAATAAGGTGCTCGAGGAGTTCTCCAAGCTCACCGGCCTTGCGAAAGGCGTTGCTGACGAGAGCGTGGTTGACGCTGCGGCCACAAACAAGGCCGCGCAGAAGGCAAAGTACGAGTCCAAGCCGGTTCAGGCCTTCCTCAAGAAGATTTCCAATGTCTTCGTCGCCCTGCTTCCCGGCATCATTGCGGCTGGCCTCATCAACGGTATCTGCAACGTCATTAACGTCTCGACGGCAGGCGCGCTTGCGGGCGAGTGGTGGTACCAGGGCATTCGTTCCATGGGCTGGGCCCTGTTTGCCTATCTGCCCATCTTGGTGGGCTATAACGCGGCACGTGAGTTTGGTGGATCCGCTGCGCTGGGCGGCATCGCCGGCATGATGTGTATCGCCAACAGTGCCATGCCCCTGCTTGCGCCTGGCGCGGCTGATCCTGCCACTGCCATTTTGCTGCCGCTCACCAATGCGCAGTACAACCCCGCAGCGGGCGGCATGATCGCGGCTCTTATCGCTGGTGCATTTTTTGCCTGGATGGAGCGTCAGATTCGCAAGGTTATGCCCAACGCACTCGACACGTTCCTGTCCCCGCTGCTGGTGCTCATCATCGGTGCCTTTGCTCTGATGCTCGTCATCCAGCCGGTTGGCGCATGGCTGACGACTGCCATCTTTAGCGTTTTGACCTTTATCTTCGAGAAGCTGGGCGTCCTGGGCGGCTATATCCTGTCGGCAGGCTTCTTGCCGCTGGTGTCCGTCGGCCTGCATCAGGCGCTCACGCCGATCCACGCTATGCTCAACGATCCCGACGGCGCTACCAAGGGTATCAATTACCTGCTTCCCATCCTTATGATGGCTGGCGGCGGCCAGGTCGGTGCCGGTTTGGCGCTGTACTTTAAGACCAAGAACGCCAAGCTCAAGAAGTACGTCGCAGAGTCCATTCCCGTTGGAATCCTGGGTGTGGGCGAGCCTCTGATGTATGCTGTTACGCTGCCGCTCGTTCGTCCGTTTGTGACGGCCTGCCTGGGTGCCGGATTTGGTGGCGCGCTCGCGGCGCTGCTTCACATCGGCACGGTTTCTCAGGGCGTTTCCGGTCTGTTTGGCCTGCTGATCGTCGTTCCTGGCCAGCAGCTCGGCTACGTTGCCGCTATGCTGCTTGCCTATGCCGCCGGCTTTGTCCTGACGTGGTTCTTTGGCGTCGACGAGCAGAAGATCAACGAGTTCTTTGGCGAGTAGTTTGATATCGCGAGCCGTGTTGCTCAGAGCTCGCGGCGCGCGGCAGATTTCTTGATGCTATGGTTGTGCCGGCGGGGCTAACTGCTCCGCCGGCCTTTTTTAAAGGAGCGTTGAAGCGTGAAAACGGGTATTTCGATTTATCTTTCCAACCCTCTGCAGGATATTGAGCGGACGATTGAACACGGTGCCGCGGCGGGTGCGCGCTATGCGTTCACCTCGCTGCATATTCCCGAGGATGGGGGAGCGGCGTATACCGATAAGGTCCGTCATGTGCTGTCGCTGCTTTCCGCCCGCGGCATTGCGCTCATTGCCGATGTGGGGCCGCGCACGTGCGATTTGCTCGGGCTTGAGCGCATCGAGGACCTGCGCGATCTGGGGTTGGAATACCTTCGTTTGGACTATGGCTTTAGCGCCCGGCGGGTCGCGGAGCTGTCCGGTGTATTTCGCATTGTGGTCAATGCATCGACGGTGAGTTCTGATGAAATCGCATCGTGGCGTGAGGCCGGTGCCGATGTGACTCGTTTTGCCGCCTGCCACAATTTTTACCCCAAGCCTTATACCGGTTTAGCTCTGGAGGACATTGCTCGGGTGAATCTTCGTCTTGCGGCGCTTGGATTCGAAATCATGGCTTTTGTGCCGGGCGATGCCAGCGTTCGCGGGCCGGTATTCGAGGGACTGCCGACGGTCGAGACGCAGCGCGGTCGCGCGTCAAAGGTTGCCCTCAATATGCTTGAGCTTGCACATGGCGCCGATTGCGACATTGTGTTGGTCGGCGACCCCGATCTTTCCGATGCGGGCTGGGCGCAGTTTGCTCAAGTTTCCGCCGGATACGTGGACCTGCAATGCGAGCTTGAGCCCGGTTATGCCTATGTGCGCGGGCAGATTCATCACGACCGGCCCGACTCGAGTGTCCTCATCTTTAGGTCTCAGGAGTCACGTACGACGCATAAGCCGGATTCCGTGCCGACGGATGCCGGAGCCGGCCTGCCGCGAAAGGCGGGGTCGATCGCTGTGAGCAATAGCGGATATGGGCGCTACGAAGGCGAGCTTGAGATTGCGCGGGTCGATCTTCCCGGTGACGAGCGCATGAACGTTGCGGGCCATATCACGCCCGAGGCAATGGAGCTGCTGCCGTTCATCAAACGCGGATTCGGGGTACGGTTCGTTTAGCGTGTGACCCGTGGGCTACAATTGGCCCATCATACGAAGGCGCCTCGTGTGGCGTGTGCCTGCGTTGGCCGATCTATATTCGGAGGATTCCCATGACCGTACTGTTTGTTGAATATCCCAAGTGCTCGACCTGTAAGAAGGCCAAGGCATGGCTGGACGAACACGGGGTAGAGTATATCGACCGCGATATCGTTTTGGACAATCCCACGGCTGATGAGCTTGCGACCTGGATTGCTCGTTCGGGACTGCCGGTGCGGCGCTTCTTTAATTCGTCGGGCATGAAATATCGAGAGCTGGGCCTGAAGGCGCGTCTAGATGCGGGCATGACGGATCGGGAGTGCTACGAGCTGCTGGCGACCGACGGCATGCTGGTCAAGCGTCCGCTGTTGGTGGGCGACGACTTTGCGATTCCCGGCTTTAGGGAAGCAGCTTGGACCGAGGCGCTGCTGTAGCGGCTGCGGAAAGTGCGACCCGTTTTGAGCGCTCGGGGTGGGACGTGTTTTCCATCGGAGGGCTCGCTCGGCTCAATCCTTGAGCTGCGCCCATTCGTGCGGATCGTAGACCTTTACGTGCTTGTTGGGCTTGCCGCTCCAGTACTCCTCGTCCATAAAGGGCAGATATGCCTGAACACCGGGGCAGATAAAGGGAATCCGCTGCTGTTGCAGTCGCTCGCGCTGTCGCTGCTCCAGGTGCGCCTCGGATATGACAGTCGGCATACCGGACAGCTCGACGAGGCTTGCCTGGATTCGCTTAAGGTCGGGGAGTCCCGCGTGCCATGACATCCGCATGATCAAAAAGGATGCACGGCGGTATTTTGCCTGCATCACCGTGATGGCGGGGCGCAGAGTGGGATGGATTTTGTCCCGTTCGGGCCAAAGGTCAGCAGTGATCTCGAGGCCCAGGGTCTCCCATAGGTAATCAAGCTCTTCGTCCATGGCGCCTCGATATCCGTGCAATGATGACGGTTCGATTGTGCCATCAGCCGTGAGTGCTGCATTGTTGTAATCTACCAGCGGTAGATGCGGGATGTTTTACGGGCTTTGGCGCCGTACGTGTCGCTGGCGCTTCACAGGTCCTTCACGTGTTGGCCGTATTTGACTGAATTTCAAAAAAGTCAAAATTGGGGCTTGCGTCACGGCCGGACTTCCCGTATATTTCTTTCTTGCGCAAAGGCACAGCCGAGCGCAGCGATGCAGTCATTGGGATGTCGTCTAATGGCAGGACAGCGGATTCTGGTTCCGTCAATGGGGGTTCGACTCCCTCCATCCCAGCCATTGCATTTGCTACATATGGCCCGTTCGTCTAGCGGTTTAGGACGCCGCCCTCTCAAGGCGGAGATCACCAGTTCGAATCTGGTACGGGCTACCAAAATTGAACGCCCGGGCCTCGTAAGAGACCCGGGTTTTGTGTATTGACCGATATTTAAGGCGCGCGTTGAGTCTGCCGCCCGGACCGAGGAGTTGTCATGGACCTGCCTATCAGCTTGGAAGACATCACGTATGCCGAGAACTATCTGGCGCAGGGCGACCTGGCCACGGCGACGCCGCTGTTGGAGCGTCTGGTTGAGCTCGCCGAGGAGTATATCGATGCCGAGTGCAAGACGGAGGAGAAGCGCCAGTACTTTAGCTTCGATAGCAAGTTTGAGCGTCTGGCCTACCGCCGCGTGGAAAAGGATCCGCGCGAGCTGGTGCAGGTCGAGGTGCCCTTTGATCGCCTGTATTCCGACATGGCGTATGCCTATATTCGCCAGCAGGATTATGTGAGCGCTCGTAATGCCCTGATGCAGGCCGTACGCTGGGACCCCATGAACTGCAACTATCGCCTGGATCTGGCCGAGCTGTTCCGTGCGCTCGAGGACAAGCAGGAATGGGCATCGCTCTCGTTCTCGGTACTGGAGCGTGCAAGCGATGGCAAGTGCGCCGCCCGCGCCTACGCCAATCTAGGTCAGTACTTCTTGGAGCCCGAGACCGAGAACGTCTCGGCGGCTGTGGGTTGCGCGCGTCTGGCGCTGCGCTTGGCCCCTGGCGATGCGCATACGACGCGCCTGCTCAACAAGATCCATACTGCCTATCCGGATGCCGCCGATGAGATCGACGACCACGTGATGGGTGAACTGGCCCTGCAAGGCGTGCCGACCTCGCCTTCGGCCGAGATTGCCATCTGCCTGATTATGTGCGCGACCGATGCTGCAAGCGACGGCGACAAGCAGGAGGCGACGCGCCTGACGGTGCGTGCTCGCGACTTGGTAGGCGAGGAGGCCTGCGCGGCGATTATCAAGCTGGTGCGCGAGAGCGATGCCGAGCTTAATGCCGAGCGCAGGGCAAAGCGCGAGGCTGCGGGCTCAAACGCCGATGGCGCCAAGGAGGCCGGCGATGCCCAGTAAGCGCGAGCGCAAGCTCATTTCCAAGAATCGCTCGGCACATCACGAGTACTTTATCGATGAGACGTTTGAGTGCGGTATTGAGCTGAGCGGTACCGAGGTCAAGTCGATTCGCGAGCGCGCGTGCCAGATTACCGATACCTTCGCACTGATTCGTGGTGGGGAGTGCTGGCTCGTCGGCCTGCATATCCACCCTTATAGCCATGGTGGCGTGTGGAATCGCGATCCCGACCGTCGGCGCCGTCTGCTGCTGCACCGCAAGGAGATCGACTTTCTTGACGGCAAACTTCGCAACCGCGGCTATGCGCTGGTGCCGCTGGAGCTCTACTTTAATACCGACGGCCGCGTAAAGCTGCTGCTGGGCCTAGGCCGCGGCAAGAAGCTTTACGACAAGCGCGAGGATATGGCCAAGCGCGATGTCCAGCGCGAGATCGACCGCGCCCTCAAGGAGCGCAATCGCTAGGCGTTCTGTATAAGTTGCGGTGGAATACGGACTGTTTTGCCTGTTTGAGGGGCTATTCAGTCCTTATTTCACCGCAACTGCGGGGGTCTCATCTTGCTTATACTGTTTTGACACATATGTCTCAAAGGTGGTGTCCGTTGTGGGCGCCGCCTTTTTTGTGGGTACATACATCCATGAGGTTCCAACCCGCGTTAGGGGAGTGATTGTTATGGACAAAACTGCGTTCTTTACCATGCCGAGCGGTCTGTACGTGGTGAGCGCCGCGGCAGACGGGCTGCGCGCCGGCTGCGTCATCAACACTGCGGTGCAGGTGACGTCCATGCCGCCGCGCATTTCGGTTGCCGTGAACAAGGACAACGTCACCTCGGGCGTCATCGCTTCGGCCAAAGCGTTCGCGCTGACCGTGATCGATCAGACCGCCGATATGCTCTACATCGGTAACTTTGGGTTCCGCGCCAGCAGCGATTATGACAAGTTTGCCAAATACGAGACCCGCGAGACGGCTCTGGGCATGCCCTATGTGCCCGAGCACGCGGCGGCCCTGTTTAGCTGCCATTTGATCGACACTGTGGATGTTGGCACGCATCTACTGTTTATCGGCGAGGTCGAGGATGCCGAGCGCTTGAGTGACGAGACGCCGCTCACCTACGATTACTACCATAAGGTCCTGAAGGGCAAGACGCCTCCGAAGGCGTCCTCGTATCAAGGCTAGAAATGTTTTAAAAATACTTGCATTATATTATTGAGAATCTATACTGATAAATGAAGTACATCACCAGTCGCGTTTGAGAGGAGAACATCATGGCTGAGGAGAAGAAGACGTATAAGTTCGTGTGCGTCGTTTGCGGTTACGAGGTTGAGGTCGATACGCCCGAGCTGCCCGAGGATTATGTGTGCCCGGTGTGTGGCGTCGGTCCCGATCAGTTTGAGCTCGTCGAGGAGTAGCTCGCAGACACACGGCGAAAGCCGAACATAGCTCTGTCCAAGGGCCTCGGTCGAATTCTCGGCCGGGGCCCTTTTCCTCCGCCCCCAAGGGATCACGGTTGCTGTTGGCCGATCCTGTCTGTTGTGAGTCCGGCCGACCTTTTGTCTCAATCTGTAACATCTAACGGTGGAAATTGGGCCCACTTGTTACATATCGAGACAAACCAAAACCGTCCGGCAGAAGATCTCAATCTGTAACATCTAGATATCAAAAGCGGGTCTAGATGTTACAGATTGAGACGTTTGCCTGGGTAGGTACCCCGTCCCATTACATCCCTGTCAACAACACGACATCGAGAATCGTCACGACGGCACCGATCCCTACGAGCAACGCGTTAAGTGGGTGCGAGTTGGCGTATTTGCCCATGACGCGGGACGAACTGGTGAGTCGTATGAGCACAAAGACCGTAATCGGCAGCTGAAGCGACAGCAGTGCCTGACTCCAGATGAGACCCTCAAAAGGATTCGGGACGATCAGGCACGCCGGCACTGCGCCGACGAAACAGACCGCCACTCCAATCGATGAGTGCCGGTCGTGGATGTCGTATTCCTCGTCGAACATGCCCGCGGTGATGGTGCCCGCCGCCATGCCCGCTGTCACGCTACTCGAGAGACCCGCGAACAGCAGCGCTACCGCAAAGATGGTCGAGCTCGCCGGGCCTAAGATGGGGGAGAGCGTGGCCGCTGCGACGGCGAGGTCGTCTACGACAATGCCGTGCGCAAAGAAGGTCGTTGCGGCCAGGATGACCATGGCCGAGTTGATTGCCCAGCCCACGCCCATCGAAAAGAGCGTGTCGAAGAGCTCGTAGCGTAGACGCTCTTCGATAACTTTCTCGCCTTGGCCTTCGAAGTGCATGGATTGGATGACCTCGGAGTGCAGGAAGAGGTTGTGGGGCATAACGACCGCGCCCAGGACACTCACGATAATCGCGGCCGAGCCGCTGGGCATACTGGGTGTGATCCAGCTTGCGGCGGCCTGCGGCCAGTCGACCTTGACCAGTGCAAGCTCGGCCAAAAACGAGAGTCCTACCACGCCTACGAAGGCGATAATCCATCGCTCGGCGCGCTTGTAGGAGCTCGTCATGAGCATCGCCATCGATACTGCCGCCACGATGACGCAGCCCGCGCGCACGGGCAGCCCAAAGAGCATCTGGAGCGCGATCGCACCGCCCAGGACTTCGGCCATGGCGGTGGCGATGGTCGCGAGATAGGCACTGGCGAGTACCGTGCGCCCAACGAAGTGGGGGAGGTAACGTGTCGTGGCCTCGGCAAGACAGGCGCCCGTGGCGATACCCAGGTGTGCCGCGTTGTGCTGCAGCACAATGAGCATAATCGTGGACAGCGTGACGATCCACAGCAGCGCGTAGCCAAACTGCGAGCCCGCGGCCATATTGGAGGCCCAGTTGCCCGGATCGATAAAGCCGGCGGTCACGAGCAGCCCAGGGCCGATATGCCGCGCAATGTCTAGGCCTCCGTGACCACCAGTGCGTCGGGAGCCAAAATGATGTTTGAGATGGTTGATCATGGTGCGCTCCTGCGTGCCGTTTGCTTGACGCCGCAAAGGATACCCGTTTTAGGCTAAAAAGTTAACCAAGACTAACAAAATATTGGTCCAGCGGGGATTGGTTGGTGCATTGGGGACATGCTGTTCTGCTCCAAAAGGTGTACGTCAGCCTCCAAAGATGTCGTTTTTTGACATGTTTGGAGGCTGATGTACGCGTTTGATGGCAAGACGTAGATGTCCCGCGTGCGTTACGCGATTGTTTCGAAACGGGTGGGAAACACAGCGGACCGGCGATGCTCCTAGTATGCCTATTCAACTGACTGTCATATTTCTAGGGGAGGATCGCGATGCAGGCAGATTCCGCTCAACAGCAGGGCCTTTATCGCCCCGAATTCGACCACGATGCATGTGGCATCGGCGCACTTGCCGATATCAACGGTGAGCGCCATCACCAGATTCTGGACGACGCGCTGTCCATTCTGGTCAACTTGGAGCACCGCGGCGGCACGGGACTCGAGAAGAACACCGGCGACGGTGCCGGTATCCTGTTCCAGGTTCCGCATCACTTTTTTCGCAAAGAGGCTCAAAAGTGCGGCCAGATTCTGCCGGCAGAGGGCGACTATGGCGTGGCCATGCTGTTCTTTCCGCAGGACGACAAGGGCGTAGAGGATGCCCGTCGCGTGTTTGAGGAGGGCTGCGCCGAGGCCGGCGTGCCGCTGCTCTTTTGGCGCGAGGTGCCCGTCGACCCGCACGACCTGGGCGAGACGGCACGCGCCTGCATGCCCACCATTCTGCAAGCCTTTCTGGGCCGCCCCGACGATACGCCGGCGGGTGACGCCTTCGAGCGCCGCCTGTACGTGTGCCGTCGCACTATCGAGAAGAAGGCCGACGCCGAGTTTGCCCTGCGCGACAAGATCTTCTACGTCTGCTCCATGAGCTCGCGCACTATCGTGTACAAGGGCATGCTCGTCGCCACGCAGATGCGCCGCTTCTTCATCGATCTCAACGACGCCGCTGTCAAGACGGCCGTTGCGCTCGTCCACTCGCGCTACTCCACCAACACCACGCCCAGTTGGGAGCGTGCGCACCCTAACCGCTTTATCATCCACAACGGCGAGATCAACACCCTCAAGGGCAACGTCAACTGGATTCGCGCCCGCGAACCCAACCTGTACAGCCCCGTGCTGCAGCACGATCTTGAGCGTGTGATGCCCATCATCAACCGCGAGGGTTCCGACTCCGCGATTCTGGACAACGTGCTCGAGTTTTTGGTCATGAACGGCCGTCCGCTTACGCGTGCCGCGTCCATGTTGCTGCCCGAGCCGTGGGACCACAACGACAGCCTGAGTGAGGAGCGCCGCGCCTACGATGCTTACCAGTCCATGCTCATGGAGCCGTGGGATGGCCCGGCGGCCATCGCCTTTACCGACGGTCGCACGCTGGGTGCCGCCCTCGACCGTAACGGCCTGCGCCCCGCCCGCTACTATGTGACGCGCGACGGTCGCTTTATGCTGGCAAGCGAGGTGGGCACCATCGAGGTGAGCCCCGAGAACATCCTGACGAGCGGCTGTCTGGGGCCGGGCCAGATGCTCGAGGTCGACTTTGCCCGCGGGCGCGTCATCTACAACGACGAGCTGCGCGCCCGTTACGCCAAGGAAAAGCCCTACCGTGATTGGATTGCCGAGGAGACGCTGACCGTCGACGCGCTCGATGAGCCCGTTGCGGCAACGCCCGCCGAGGACGCCGAGGTGCCCGCCGCCGTGCGTATGGCCAAGCTCGGCTACCACTGGGATGACGTCGACGAGGTCGTGCGTCCCATGGCCCAGCAGGGCAAGGCCCCGCTCGCCTCGATGGGCATCGACGCACCGCTGGCCTGCCTGTCTAAGAAGACGCGTTCGTTCTTTGACTACTTCTATCAGCTGTTCGCCCAGGTCACGAATCCTCCGATCGATGCCCTGCGCGAGCACATGGTGACTTCGACCACGCTCTACCTGGGCAACCACGGCAACCTGCTCGAGGACTCCCGTACGGCCTGCCAGCTGGTTCGCTTGGAGCGCCCGTTGCTCAACGAGGAGGAGTTCGAGCGCATCTGTGCCATCGACCGCGTGGGCTTTAAGACCCGCCGTTTCCGTGCCGTGTACCGCCGTGATGCCGGCGAGGACGCGCTGCAGGCTGCGCTCAAGCAGCTTGCAGAGGACGTTGAGGCTGCGGTCCGCGACGGCGTGAACATCGTGGTGTTGAGCGATCGCGCCGCTGCGGGCGAGGTGCCCGTGCCGTCGCTGCTCGCCGTGGGCTGCGTGCACAATCACCTGATCCGCGCCGGCGTGCGTACCTTTGCCGACATCGTGGTGGAGTGCGGCGACGCTGTGTCTCCGCACGACTTTGCCGCGCTGGTGGGCTACTCCGCGAGCGGCATCTATCCGTACAACGCACATGCGTGCATCCGCGATCTGGCGGCACGCGGCGATCTGGACGTGACGGTCGAGCAGGGCATCGCCAACTACAACAAGGCTGCAACCGCCGGCATCGTTTCCATCATGTCCAAGATGGGCATCTCTACGGTGCAGAGCTACCATTCGGCGCAGATCTTCGAGGCCGTGGGCTTTACGCCGGAGTTCGTCAACGCGTACTTCGCCGGCACGGTGAGCCGTGTGGGCGGTATGGGTGTCGAGGACGTTGAGCGCGAGCAAAACGAGCGCTACGACGCCGCGCTCGCTATCCTTAAGAGCCCGGCACCCGATCAGCTGCCCACGCTGGGTTTGACCAAGTGGCGCCCGTTCGGCGGCGAGGATCACCTCATCGATCCGCAGACTGTCTACCTGCTGCAGACCGCCTGCCGCGAGGACAGTTACGACACCTTTAAGGAGTACAGCGCCCGCCTGCACCGCACCGGCCGTGCCGTGCGCCTGCGCGACTTGCTCGACTTTGATGCCAGCGACCGCACTCCGGTGGCACTCGACGAGGTGGAGCCCGCGCTCAACATCGTCCGCCGCTTTAACACCGGCGCCATGTCGTACGGCTCCATCAGCAAAGAGGCGCACGAGTGCATGGCCATCGCCATGAACCGCCTGCACGGTCGCTCCAACTCCGGCGAGGGCGGTGAGGATCCGCGTCGCGAGACCCCGCTGGCTAACGGTGACTCCAAGAACTCCGCCATCAAACAGGTGGCAAGCGCGCGCTTTGGCGTGACGAGCCGCTATCTGTGCAGCGCCTTCGAGATTCAGATCAAGATGGCCCAGGGCGCCAAGCCCGGCGAGGGTGGCCATCTGCCCGGCAAGAAGGTCTACCCCTGGATCGCCGAGGTCCGTCAGTCCACGCCCGGCATCGGCCTGATCTCGCCTCCGCCGCACCACGATATTTACTCCATTGAGGACCTGGCAGAGCTTATCTTCGATCTTAAGAACGCCAACCCCGGTGCGCGCGTGTCGGTCAAGCTGGTCAGCGAGGCCGGCGTCGGCACCATCGCCACCGGTGTGGCCAAGGGTGCCGCCGACAAGATCTTGATCAGCGGCCACAACGGCGGCTCGGGTGCCGCTGCGCGCGACTCTATCTGGCATGCGGGTCTGCCGCTGGAGCTCGGCCTTGCCGAGGCCCAGCAGACGCTGCTGCAAAACGGCCTGCGCTCGCGCGTGGTGCTCGAGGCCGACGGCAAGCTCATGGACGGCACCGACGTTGCCGTCGCCTGCTTGCTGGGCGCCGAGGAGTTTGGCTTTGCGACCATGCCGCTCATCTCCATGGGCTGCCTCATGCAGCGCGACTGCCAGCAGGACACCTGCCCGGCCGGCATCGCTACGCAAAACTGCCGCCTGCGTCGCGGCTTCCGCGGCAAGCCTGAGCACGTCGAGCACTTTATGCTCTTTGTTGCCGAGCAGCTGCGCGAGGTCATGGCGAGCTTGGGCTTCCGCACCGTCGACGAGATGGTCGGCCATCCCGAGTGCTTACGCCAGATCGAGGTCCCGGGTAACCGCAAAGCAAACCTGCTCGATCTGTCGCCCGTGCTGGCAAGCGCGACCTGCGAGTTCGGTGCCCATATCCCGGGCGCCGACGGTCGCCACTTTCTGCCGCAGATGGCTGCGGACAGCGAGCTCGACAAGACGCTCGACTCCACGTTGTTTGTGCCCTATACGGCCGATGCCCGTGCGCACCTGCGTCCGATTCGCTTCCGCGCCGATATCGCCAACGTCAACCGCTGCGTGGGCACCATCTTGGGCAACGCGGTGACCAAGGCGCATCCCGAGGGCCTGCCCGCCGGCTCCATCACCATCGATTGCGATGGCTCGGCCGGTCAGAGCTTTGGCGCCTTCCTGCCGCGCGGCATTACGCTCAACGTGTGCGGCGACGCCAACGACTACTTTGGCAAGGGCCTTTCGGGCGGCGAGGTGTCGGTGCGCCCCAACCCGCATGCGACCTACAAGTTCGACGAGAACATCATCGTGGGCAACGTTGCGTTCTTTGGTGCCACGAGCGGCCGCGGCTTCATTAACGGCCTGGCCGGCCAGCGTTTTGCCGTGCGCAACTCCGGTGCCACCGTGGTGGTCGAGGGTTGCGGCAACCATGGCTGCGAGTACATGACGGGCGGTCTGGCGCTCATCCTGGGCGAGGTCGGGCAGAATTTTGCCGCCGGCATGACAGGCGGCGTGGCCTACGTCTTTGACCAGTACGGCACGCTCGACGCCCGCGTGAACCACGAGAGTGTGGAGCTCAAGGCCCCGACGGCTGGCGAGCTGGCGCAGATTCGCGAGCTCATCCAGGAGCACGTGGACGCGACGCAGAGCCCGCGCGGCATTAAGTTGCTCTACAGCTTTGAGACGATGAACAAGCACTTTGTGAAGGTCATTCCGACCGAGTACGAGCGCGTGCTGGCGATTGTCGCCGCGGGCGAGGCTGCCGGCAAGACGCATGCGCAGGCCGAGGAGTTGGCGTTTGACATCGTGACCGGTCGCGCGAGTGCCGCGGATGTCGCTCGCTTTGATGTCGCGAGCGGTGTTGCGGGCGCTGCGTCCGTGGCTGCCAGCTCTGTTGCTTCGACCAAGAAGGAGGCGTAAGTGCCATGGGTAAGCCCGGTGCTTTTCTTGATATCGATCGCGTGACCCACGAGCTTCGCCCCGTGGAGGAGCGCAGCCGTGATTTCGATCCGCTGTACGTGGAGCTCGATGACGATGCGCGTCGCGCCCAGGCGAGCCGCTGCATGATGTGCGGCGTGGCGTTTTGCCAGATGGGCGCGAGCTTTGGCAAGGCACGCCCGAGCGGCTGCCCGCTGCACAACCTGATTCCCGAGTGGAATGAGCTGGTGTACCGCGGCCGCTGGGACGAGGCTGCCGAGCGTCTGTCGCTCACCTCGCCCATGCCCGAGTTCACGAGCCGCGTGTGCCCGGCGCTGTGCGAGGCCGCGTGCAACCTGGGCTCGGTCGACGGCCAGCCTACGACGATTCACGATAACGAGCGCGCGATCAGCGACCATGAATGGGCAAACGGCGGCCCGCGCCGCTTTGAGCCGGCAGGGGAGGATGCGCCCACGGTCGCCGTGGTTGGTTCTGGACCGGCTGGTCTGGTGGCTGCATGGGAGCTCGCGCGTCGCGGCGCCCGCGTGACGGTGTTTGAGCGCGACGACCGCCCGGGCGGTCTGCTCATGTACGGCATTCCCAACATGAAGCTCGAGAAGTCTGTGGTCGAGCGCCGTGTAGCGCTCATGCGCGAGCTGGGCATTGTGTTTGAGCTTGGTGCCGACGTGAGCGATCCCAAGGTTACCGCCAGGCTCGACGACTTTGACGCCGTCGTGGTGGCTGCTGGCGCCCGTGCCCCGCGCGGTCTTTCGGCTACGAACGTGGACGCCCCGGGCGTGGTGTACGCCGTGGACTATCTGACGGCTTCGACCGTGTCGGTTCTCGACGGCGGCGAGCTCGCGGTCGATGCGCGTGGCCTGGACGTTGTGGTCATTGGCGGCGGCGATACCGGTAACGACTGTGTGGGTACCGCGGTGCGTCAGGGCGCGCGCAGCGTGCGCCAGTTTGAGTTCTTGCCGGCTGCGCCCGATAAGCGCGCGGCGAGCAACCCCTGGCCGCAGTGGCCCAACGTTAAGAAGACCGACTACGGCCAGCAGGAGGCTATCGCTGCGATGGGTGGTGAGATGCGTGCCTGGGGCGTGGATACGCTCGAGGTGCTGTTGGACAAGAAGGGTGCGGCTGCGGGTCTGCGCGTGGTCGATCTGGACTGGTCGGCGGGAAAGCCCGAGCGCATCGCGGGCTCCGAGCACGAGGTGCCGGCGCAGCTGGTGCTCATTGCCTGCGGCTTTACGGGTCCGGAGCACGGCGTGTTCGATGCGGTGAGCGTGCCTGTTGCCATCGCTGGTCGTCCGCTGCCGGTGATGGCTGCCGAGGGCTCGCATCTCGCGGCTCGCACGGAGGGCGTCGCCGCGGATGCCGCGCCGGTGTATGTTGCCGGTGACGCTCGCAACGGCAGCTCGCTCGTGGTGAACGCTATGGCCGACGCCTTGGCCTGCGCTGCCGAAGTCGCCGACGCGCTGGCGCTGTAAGGCTGCTGCCCACAGCTGAATCGTCAAGGGCTGTCCCCAACGGCCGGCACAAAAGGAACGTCCCTAAGTGCCGCCTAAGTGCCGGCAGTTAGGGACGTTCCTTTTCTGTCGGCACTCGGGGACACTCCTTGCGGATTTGCGAGCAGTTTGCTCGTTTGTCGACGTACGGATGTTCATTTGTCGACTTCTCGGGCTGTGGTCACCTGTTGTTTCTGTGGTGGCTGCGGGCATCTGGCTCAAAAGGGCGGGTTGGCCGTCTATGTCTACCTGCGGTTTTGTTGCGGTGCGCATTTTCGATCAAGCTTTTCGTCAAGTGTTTGGTCAGTATCTGGTTTGCAGTCGGAGGCCTATTTTGCCCGCGCTGGTCGTGGCTGCCCACCTTCCTCGTAAGCTCAAATTGAGGTCCATCAGTTTGAGGAGGATGCCATGACTGACCACGCTTTTGACAGAGCAGAGCTAGCCGAAGCCGTCGGCAACGATATTGCCGACATGGCCCATTTTTGGATGCTGCGGAAGTTCCAGTTTTTGGAGCCGGCGCGCGAACAGTTCGAGATCATTGTCGACCCGTGGCTCAGCTATTGCACCGAGCCTTCGCAAAACGAAATCATGGCCTACAACATGGCATTTACCGATTGGCTGCTCTTCGAGCGCCCCTATCGCCATGGCAAGACGCTGCTCGAGCTGTATGTTGACGAGCCGCCGGCATCGCTTTCGCCTGCCTCGCTCAAGCGGCTCGAGCAGGTACGCGACACGCAGTATTTCTCGCGCTTTGGCATTTTGGACAAGGATCCTGCGAACGGCATGGTTGCGCTGAAGGACACACGCACCGATCATCGCTTTGATGTCTACGATCCGCATATCGTGCAGAAGGAGCACTGGAGTGACGGCGCGATTGCGGTGCGCCTCGCCTGCGTCGACGATGTCTGGCTTACGGCGGGACAGCTCTACCTGTATGACATCGCGCGGCTGAGCGATACGGCGGTCGATGGGCCGGGTGCGGTGCATCCGGAGGACCTGCAGGACGGCTTTGACACCTCGTGCATCAGCTTCTTCTTGCGTCTGGTCCGCGACATCATGGGCGCCCAGGGGCGGTACGTAAAGTCGCTCAACATCTACGAGCAGGAGTGGGAGTAGGGGATGGGTGGTTGTCGCCTGCCTTGCCTTTTGCCTTTTTGTCTCGATCTGTAACGTTTGGGGACAAAAAACCAGCCTATCTGTTACAGATCGAGACGAACGCTTGGGCACCGCTGGTTTGTCTAAATCTGTAACGTTTAGGGGCCTGAAGAACGGTTTACTGTTACAGATCAAGACATTTGTCGGCGGAGGCAACGGTGACGATGGTTCATTTGTCCGATGTGGTGGTGATGGAAGTGTCTAATACCGTTTTCAAGCACAAGCATACGACTCGCAACACGTTGGCGCGGAATAGGATGCTCGCGCGACTCACGGAGGCGACCGAGCAAGGTGCGCTGCTCGCAACGCATGACAATGCCGAGCTCATGTGGCTACGGCGTCATGTGGGAACCGATGATATTGCGGAGCCCGAGCCGTATTTGTTCTGCTTTCAACATGATTGGGGTGTACTGACGCCGGCGGAGCGAGCGCTGCGTACCATCAAAGGGCTTGCAGAGTTTCATCCCGATTGGGCGTTTTGGGGCTATGACGCGGCGCTTTTGTGGGGTCTGGAGGTGCCGAATGATCTGCTTGGGCCACGATATCTTGTTAAGACAGGTTGCTCGGTGCCGCTGAGTGCAGGATGTCGGCTGTTGCGTCCGCAGGCGGCGGGCGCACTTGAACAAGTCGACGGCGTGCAGGCGACGTCGTTTTGGCGCACGGTGGAGGATTGCTTGCTGCGTGCGCCGTTCTCCTACGGGTTGGCGATTGCCGATTCTGCATTGAGGGCAAGGGGCGTATCGCGCGATGACCTGTGCGAGTGTCTCCGCGCCGATTGCGAGGGCAGGCGAGGGTATCGCAGGGCACAGGTGATTGCGTCGTATGCGGACGGGCTGTCTGAAAACGGCGGCGAGTCTCGGTTCCGAGCATTCTTTATTGCGTACGGCTTTCCGGTTCCGGAGCTGCAGGTGGAGTTTCGCGACCCGCTCGATCCGAGCCAGGTGTTTCGCGTCGACTATTTTTGGCGGCTCGAGGACGGGACATGTGTCATCGGCGAGCTCGACGGAAAGGGGAAGTACACCTTGCAGAGCGGCGGGGGTCGGGAGTCGGTTGACCCATTCGTGGCAGAGCGTCAGCGGGAATCTCATCTGACAATGCTCGGGCATAAGGTGCTTCGGTTTACGTTTGATGAACTCAAAGACCCGGGGAAGCTGGCTGAAAAGATGAGGCTGGCGGGTATTTCGCAGCGGGCCGATTTGGCTGAGGGATGGAAGCGTCAGTGGTATGGGTGCTAAGGGGTGCAACTGACGCGAATGTGGTTGTTTCTGCCGAGTTTGTCTCGATCTGTAACAACAAGGGGCCGTTTGGCCTCGTAGCTGTTACAGATCGAGACAGAAGGTTGGCGCCTGGTGAAAGTTCTCAATCTGTAACATCTAACGGCCAAAATTCGACCCAACTGTTACAGATCGAGACAAAGGTTGGACGCGGTGCCGAAAGATCTCGATCTGTAACATCTGGCTGCTAAAACCCGGTCTACCTGTTATAGATCGAGAGATTTCCCTAGTGCCGCTGGGATGGGATTGCAACGTATTCCGTCCCCCACATCCTCTCTTCCTTCCGTTAACCGATGCGTCTGCAGCAATCCAGCGGGACTAGGTGATAATGGACAAATGTTCAAGTTAATCGTGAGGGAGGAGCTCGATATGGCGTCTGCCGATCGTTCCACGTTGTTTATCAATGCGACCATTCTGGATGGTTCGGAACATATGGAGCCGCAACCCGATATGGCCGTGACTGTTGAGCGCGGCGTCATCACCTGGATGGGGCCGAGTGCTGTGGCGCAGGCGCCTGCAGGTGCCGAGGTTATCGACCTGGGTGGTGCGTATCTCATGCCCGGTCTCATCAATATGCATGCGCATCTGTGCGGCTCGGGCAAGCCTGTCTCGGCCGGCGATGCGGGCGCACTTATGAAGAAGCTCGATAATCCCGTGGGCCGCGCCATCGTCCGCCACATCCTCAAAGGCAGCGCCCAGCAGCAGTTGGCAAGCGGCGTGACCACGGTGCGCGGTGCGGGTGACCCGCTGTTTGCCGATATTGCCGTGCGCAACGCTATCGACGCCGGCAAGTATCAGGGTCCGCGTCTGGTGGCGCCGGGAACGGGTGTCACGGTGCCGGGCGGTCACGGTGCGGGGCTGTTCGCGCAGGTCGCCGATACCCCCGATGAGGCGGCCGAACAAGTGCGTGACTTGCATGCGCGCGGTGCCGACGTCATCAAGCTGTTCGTGACGGGCGGCGTGTTCGACGCGACCGAAGTAGGTGAGCCGGGCGTGCTGCGCATGCCGGTCGAGGTTGCCGCGGCGGCGTGCAAGGCTGCGCACGAGGTGGGCCTGCCGGTTATGGCTCATGTCGAGAGCACCGAGGGCGTGAAGGCCGCGCTTGAGGCCGGCGTCGATACGATCGAGCACGGTGCCCCGATGACTCCCGAGATCTTGGAACTGTACCGCGGCGCCGCGGGCACGCAGCTTGAGGGGCGTGCGCCCAGCGTTACCTGCACTATCAGCCCCGCGCTGCCGTTTGTGCTGCTCGATCCGGAGAAGACCCATTCGACCGACACGCAAAAGAAGAACGGCGACATTGTGTGTTCGGGCATCATCGAGAGCGCCCGTGCCGCACTGGAAGCTGGCGTTAAGGTGGGCCTGGGCACGGACTCAAGCTGCCCGTTCGTGACGCAGTACGACATGTGGCGCGAGGTGGCCTATTTTGCCAAGTACGTGGGCGTGAGCAACGCCTTTGCGCTGCATACGGCTACGCAAGTCAATGCCGAGCTGCTGGGGCTGGGCGGCGAGACCGGCACGATCGAGTGCGGCAAGGCTGCCGATATCCTGGTGACGCGCAAGAACCCGCTCGATGACCTGTGCGCGCTGCGTGAGCCGATGCATGTGATGTGTCGCGGTGATCTGGTGCGCAAGCTCAAGGTGAAGTGCATCCCTGAGGTGGATGCCGAGCTCGACGCGATTATGGCCATGCCGGCCGAGGCGCTGGCCGAGGAGCTCGCCCGCGACGGTGTGGCGTAGATGTGACAAAGGGGCAGCTCCGTTGCCGCATGCAAAAAGCCGAGGTCTCAACACGAGGCCTCGGCTTTTTTATCGAACAAATACTTAAGATTTGGGACAAGCAAACCTGATTAATTTGTCCCGCGTGCGGGCGCTAGGAGCGGGTTTCCATCTTGGCGTGGCACTTGGGGCAGGTGACGCGGATCTTACCCTTGCCCTTGGGGACGGAGAGCATCTGACCGCAGTTGGGGCACTTGAGATATGCCGTGGTCTTGCGGCCCTTCCACATCTTCTTGGCCGTTCGCTTGGCACGCTCAAAGTCTTCCTTACTGGTGCCGGCCGCGCGTGAGGTGCTGGCCGCTGCGGCCCCGCTGCCCAAGCTGGCGACGAACTTGCCCAAGCCGGGAACATTGGCAGTCGCGGCGACAAAGGCCTCGTTCTCTTTGCGACGTGCATCGATGTTTTTGGACAGGCCGCGCAGCACGCCAATCACGATGACGGCGATGGCAATCCAGCTGAGCCACTGGATGCGGGCTATCGATCCGATCATCGCGATGACGATGCCGGAAAAGCCCATAACGATGGTGAGCTCATCGGCGCCATTGCGGCCCTTCATAAAGTCATTCATGCAAATTGCCTTTCATTCGATATGCCGCACGCCTTTATACCCGATTTAGAGCAAGGGGGACAGGTCAATCTTGAACTGCGTCCCGAATCTTGGCCTTCTTTATTAGAAGCGAACACTAGGACG
>NZ_QSKB01000039.1:2544-14842 GCF_003469085.1 Collinsella sp. AM29-10AC | reverse complement strand
GGGCGGAGGCGGGGCATGCCCCGCCTCTTACACCACATCTCTGCGCGCTACCAGTTTCAAGTCGAGTTTTGCCGATTTCGACCAAGAATCGCTGCTACTAAAAAGGTAACAGTACTCATATTTGCCCTTTTTTGGCCACAAGCCCTAAAACAAGCCTCGCCAAGGTCGGGAAGCGGGCCAAATCGCCGGCCTCGAGGCTTATTCCACCGTTCCGTAGACGGCGCCCCAGCCGTGGGCGGCCAAGGCGGAGTTGAGCTGGTCGCAAAGTGACTGGCGGTCGTAGTAGCCGGGCGGCAAAAGGTTCACGATTTCCATGAGGTCGGGCGCCAGGTCCAAGATTTCGGCCTGTACGATCAGATCCAGGCGGTCGATGGCGTGGCGGTCGTAAAACAGTCCGTCGACCAGGCGCTGCAAGTCGCCGAATTCCTCGGCCTGAAACGATCCGTACTCCATAGTGCCTCCTTGGGCGCCCCACGCCGGCATGCGCGGCGATTCGTAATTGATTGCGATGAACTTAATCTATCACGGCTTCATAACGTTGCGACGATGGCGGTCTATACTTAGACGAACTGCAACGTACCGCTTCGCGAAAGGTCGCACCCCATGCAGACGATCTACCAGAAGATGGAAACCACCGAACTCGATGCCGCCATCGAGGCGCTCAAAGCCGAGGTCGCCGAGGTCAAGGCCAAGGGCCTGGCGCTCGACATGGCCCGCGGCAAGCCGTCGCCCTCCCAGGTGGACATCTCTCGACCCATGCTCGATATCCTCAATGCCGATGCCGATCTGCATGACGGCAACGTCGACTGCTCCAACTACGGCTGCTTTGAGGGCATTCCCTCGGCACGCAAGCTGGCGGGGGAGTTCCTGGGTTGTCCTGCCGAGCAGACGCTCGTACTGGGCTCATCGAGCCTGCTGATCGAGCACGATATCGCCGGTATGTTCTGGCGTTGCGGCTCGTGCGGCAGCGACCCTTGGGAGGCTTACGAGGCAGCGCACGACGGCAAGAAGGTCAAGTTCCTGTGCCCTGTTCCCGGCTACGATCGCCACTTTGGCATCACCGCCGATCTGGGCATCGAGAACGTCCCCGTCGCGATGACCGACAACGGCCCCGACATGGACGAGATCGAGCGCCTGGTTGCCGCCGACGATTCCATCAAGGGTATCTGGTGCGTGCCCAAGTATTCCAACCCCACGGGCATCACCTTTAGCGAGGACACTGTGCGCCGCTTGGTCGAGATGCCCACGGCCGCGCCCGATTTCCGCATCTTCTGGGACAACGCTTACTGCGTGCACGACCTGTACGACGAGACCGACGAGCTCGCAAATATCTTTGACCTCGCTCGCGCGGCGGGCACCGAGGATCGCGTGGTGGCCTTTGCCTCGACGTCCAAGATCACCTTCCCGGGCGCCGGCATCGGCTTTATCGGTGCGAGCCCCGCGGTCATCGCCGAGTTCTCCAAGCGCCTGAAGGCCGGTCTTATTAGCGCCGATAAGCTCAACCAGCTGCGTCACGTGCGTTTCCTTCCCACCATCGAGGCGGTCAAGGAGCACATGAAAAAGCATGCCGAGTTCCTGCGCCCGCGCTTTGAGGCCGTTGAGCGTAAACTCACCGAGGGCTTGGGTAACACGGGTTGCGCCACTTGGACTCATCCCCATGGCGGCTACTTTGTGAGTTTCGATGGCCCCGAGGGCTCGGCCCAGAAGGTCGCCGCGCTTTGTGCCGACCTGGGCGTCAAGCTCACGCCGGCTGGTGCCACCTGGCCTTATGGCAAGGATCCGCGCGACACCAACATCCGCATCGCGCCGAGCTATCCCACGGTCGAGGACCTGGAGGCTGCGCTCGATGTGCTGGTGCTGGCTGTCAAGCTCGTCGCTGCCGAGCTTGCGCGTGCCGAGCGCGCCTAACGCGTAGGGCCCCGCAAGTCCGCGCCTAGTACTATCCGCACTTTCGATACGTAAAGGAGCGTATACATGGATTTGGGTATTTCCACCAACCCCACGCCAGAGCTCTACACCATTAAGGTGACCGGTGAGATCGATATCTCTAACGCCGATAGCCTGCGCAATGCCATCGACCTGGCGCTCGAGCAGCCCACCGAGGCCGTTGAGCTCGATTTTGCCCAGGTGAGCTACATCGATTCGACGGGCATTGGCGTGCTCGTGGGCGCCGCGCACCACGCGGTCGACCACGGTAAGCGCTTTAGCTGCACCAATGTGCAGCCTCCGGTGATGCGCGTGGTTCAGCTGTTGGGTGTCGACCAGGAGATTTCGATCACCGCTGCATAATCTTGGCCCCCAAAAGGGCGTGCCGTTTGGCATATGTTTGTGATGCGCTCGGACGTTTTGGCGTCCGGGCGCTATACTTGACCGAATGAATAGACGAGTTCCGGCCGAATGGCGCGGTGCGGGCTCGACTCACATCGAGCCTTGGAGGTATGTGTGTTTGGTATTGGAGAGGGTGAGCTCGCGATCATCGTGGTCTTCGGCTTTTTGCTGTTTGGCCCGGATAAGCTCCCGCAGATGGGCCGCACGATCGGCCGTGCCATCCGTCAGTTCCGCGAGACGCAGGAAAAGATGACGGCCGTTGTTCAGTCCGAGATTATCGATCCGGTGAGCGAGGCCGCGTCGGCGCCGGTCAAGCCCAAGAAGGCCGCTGCGACCGACGACGATTCCGATGCGGACGAGGAAGCCGTCGAGACGGCTGCGCCAGCAAAGAAGGAGACCTTTGCCGAGCGCCGTGCCCGCCTTGCCGCCGAGAAGGCCGCAAGCGAGGGTGCTGCTGAGGGCGAGGTCGCTGCCGAGGATCCTGCGACCGATGCCGCCGCCGAGTCCGCTTCCGCTGTAGAGCCGGAGCCCGAGCCCGAGCCCGACCCGGCAGAGCCCACGACGGCTGACCTCTACGCCCGTCGTCCCCGCAAGCGCAAAGCCGTCGTCGACCAGCTCGCTCGCGAGCTCGAGGCCGAGGACGACGCCGCTGCCGCCGACGCCCCGAAGGGAGGCGATGAGTAATGCCTATCGGACCTGCGCGAATGCCGCTTTTCGATCACCTGGGAGAACTCCGTCGCCGCCTGACCATCGTGGTCGTGTCGGTATTTGCCGCAGCCATCGTGCTGTATTTCGCCACGCCTGTAGTGCTCGACATCCTGAAAGACCCCATCCGCTCCTTTGTGCCGGACGGTAAGTTTTACATCACCACCACGCTCGGCGGCTTTGGCCTGCGCTTCTCGCTGGCCATCAAGATGGCCGTGGTCATGTGCACGCCCATGATTATCTGGCAGATCCTGGCATTTTTCCTGCCGGCACTGCGCCCCAACGAGCGCAAGTGGGTTGTGCCCACGGTGCTCGCCTCGACGGTTCTGTTCTTCCTGGGTGCCATCTTCTGCTACTTCATCATCATCCCTGCGGGCTTTGAGTGGCTCATCGGCGAGACTTCGGCCGTCGCCACGGCGTGGCCCAACCTGGAGGACTACATCAACATGGAGCTGCTCTTTATGATCGGCTTTGGTGTGGCGTTTGAGCTGCCGCTCATCATCTTCTACCTGTCCGTCTTCCACATCGTGTCCTATGCGGCTTTCCGCAGCGCTTGGCGCTACGTGTACGTCGGCCTGCTCGTGGGCTCGGCCGTGATCACGCCCGACGGCTCGCCCGTTACGCTGGGCCTTATGTATGGCGCCCTGCTCTCGCTCTACGAGATTTCGCTCGCCATCGCTCGCGTGGTCATTACCGCGCGCGAGGGCAAGGAGGGCTTGTTTGTGAGCCGTCTGGACCTGTTCTCGGACGACGAGGACGACGAGGAGTAAATCGGTATGCACGAGGTTGGCATTGTCAACGGCATACTCGATACAGTGATTCGCGCGGCGCGTGGGGCGGGGGCCTCGCGCGCCGTTTTGGTAACGCTTCGTATCGGGGATATGACCGAGGTCGTGCGCGAGGCACTCGACTTTGCGTGGGAGACGTTTCGCGATGAGGACCCGCTCACGCGCGGCTGCGAGCTTGCCGTGGAGGAGGTCCATCCACAAAGCGAGTGCCTGGACTGCGGCGAGGCCTTTGAGCACGACCGCTTCCATTGCCGCTGCCCCCACTGTGGAGGCGCCAACGTACGCCTGCTGCACGGCCGCGAGCTCGACATCGCCAGTATAGAAATCGAAACCCCCGACGATTAGCCCGCCAGCCACCTGGGGACGGGGTATAAATGGTAGAAGTTAAGGAGTGCCGAGTATGGCCGAGAAAACGATTGATATCGCGTCGCCGATTCTGTCGCGCAACGAGCGCTTGGCAGATCAGCTGCGTCAGCGTTTTAATGAGACAAACACCTATGTGATCAATGTACTGTCGAGCCCTGGCTCGGGCAAGACCACCACGATTCTGGGCACCAACGAGCGCCTGCGTGACAAGGCGGGCCTGCGTTGCGCCGTCATCGAGGGCGATATCGCCTCGGATGTCGACGCCATTACCATGAAGGAAGCCGGCATGCCTGCCATCCAAATCAACACGGGCGGCCTGTGCCACCTCGAGGGCAACATGATCATGGAGGCCGTTGACGCGTTCGACCAAGCTGTGGGTCTGGAAAACATCGACGTCATCTTTATCGAAAACGTGGGTAACCTGGTCTGCCCAGTCGACTTTGACCTGGGTGAGAACCTGTCCATCATGATCCTCTCGGTGCCCGAGGGCGACGACAAGCCCATCAAGTACCCGGGCATCTTCCAACACGCCGGCGCGCAGTTGCTCAACAAGGTCGACGTGGCCCCGGCTTTCGATTTTGACATGGATAGG
The DNA here is from genome assembly GCF_003469085.1 of Collinsella sp. AM29-10AC. Classification (NCBI taxonomy): domain Bacteria; kingdom Bacillati; phylum Actinomycetota; class Coriobacteriia; order Coriobacteriales; family Coriobacteriaceae; genus Collinsella; species Collinsella sp. AM29-10AC. Next base: position 10,063 of record NZ_QSKB01000039.1, on the reverse strand, counting down.
TATACTAAGACCCTCGATGACCTCAATCCGCAAGCGCCGCGGTTTGCCGTGAGCGCGCGCAAGGGCGAGGGCATGGATGCCTGGTGCGATTGGCTCATCGGGCAGATTGAGCAAGCAAGGGCGTAAGTCGGCCGCCATACGGGCGGGCGCAGCCGCAGAGACATGAGATAGGAGCCTCTTTTGAAGCTCATCATCGCCGAGAAAAACGACGCCGCGCGTCAGATCGCCGAGCGGCTGTCCACGGGCAAGCCCAAAAAGGACAAGGTGTACAACACCGCCATCTACCGTTTTGAGTGGAAGGGCGAGGAGTGCGTGACGATCGGCCTTGCCGGTCACATCCTGGCGCCCGATTTTTGCGACAGCGTGCTGTTCGATAAAAAGCTGGGTTGGTATTCGGTGACCGAGGACGGCGAGATGCTGCCGGCCGATATGCCCGATGGCCTGGCCCGCCCGCCGTACGACACCAAGCGCAAGCCGTTCCTTGCCGATGGCATTTCCATCAAGGGCTGGAAGCTCGAGAGCCTGCCTTACCTCACCTGGGCGCCCGTTATTAAGCTACCGGCCGAGAAGGAGCTCATTCGCTCGCTCAAGAACCTTGCCAAGAAGTCCGACAGCGTCATTATCGCCACGGACTTCGATCGCGAGGGCGAGCTGATCGGTTCGGACGCCCTCAACAAAGTGCGCGAGGTTGCGCCGGACTTGCCGGTTGCCCGCGCCCAGTACTCTTCGTTTACCAAGGCCGAGATTACGCAGGCCTTCGATAACCTTGTCTCGCTTGACCAGAACCTGGCCGACGCTGGCGAGAGCCGTCAGCACATCGACCTCATTTGGGGTGCGGTGCTCACGCGCTACCTGACGCTTGCCAAGTTTGGCGGCTTTGGCAACGTGCGCTCCGCCGGCCGCGTGCAGACGCCGACGCTTGCCCTGGTGGTCGAGCGCGAGCGCGAGCGCATGGCGTTTGTGCCCGAGGACTATTGGCAGATCCGCGGCATGGGCGCCGCGCAGGGCGCTGCCGAGGATGATCGCTTTAAGATCGCTCACAAGACGGCGCGCTTTACCGACAAGGATGCTGCCGAGACGGCGTACGGCCATATCGACGGCGTTGCGACGGCAACCGTCGCCGCGGTGACCAAGCGCTCGCGCAAACAGCAGCCGCCCACGCCGTTTGCGACCACCTCGCTGCAGGCTGCCGCCGCGGCCGAGGGCATCTCACCTGCGCGTACCATGCGCATCGCCGAGTCCCTCTACATGGCCGGTCTCATCAGCTACCCGCGTGTCGACAACACCGTGTATCCCGCGACGCTCGATCTGGGCGCCGTGGTGAGCGACCTGGCAAAGATCAACCCGGCGCTGGCGCCCGTGTGCAAAAAGGTACTCGCCGGCCCCATGAAGCCCACGCGCGGCAAAGTCGAGACCACCGACCACCCGCCCATCTACCCCACGGGCGAAGGCGATCCGTCCACGCTCGATGGCGGCCAGCGCAAGCTCTACGACCTCATCGCCCGCCGCTTCCTGGCGACGCTTATGGGTCCCGCGACCATCGAGAATACCAAGCTCGAGCTCGACGTGAACGGTGAGCCGTTCGTGGCTTCGGGCGATGTGCTCGTGACCCCGGGTTTCCGCGAGGCGTACCCGTACGGACTCAAGCGCGACGAGCAGATGCCGCCGCTAGAGCAGGGCGACACGGTCGACGTGTTCGACATTAAGCTTGAGGCCAAGCAGACCGAGCCGCCCGCGCGCTACAGCCAGGGCAAGCTCGTGCAGGAGATGGAAAAGCGCGGCCTGGGCACCAAGTCCACGCGCGCGAGCATCATCGAGCGCCTGTACGCCGTGCGCTACCTCAAAAACGATCCCGTTGAGCCGAGCCAGCTGGGCATCGCCATCATCGACGCGCTGTCGCAGTTTGCCCCGCGCATCACGAGCCCCGATATGACCAGCGAGCTCGACGGCGACATGACCCGCGTGGAGCGCGGCGAGGACACCGAAGAGCATGTCGTGACGCACTCGCGCGCGCTGCTGGCCGGCGTGCTCGACGAGCTGCTCAAGCATACGCAGGAGCTGGGCGACGCCATCAGCGACGCCGTCACGGCCGATGCGCGCGTGGGCGCCTGCCCCAAGTGCGGCAAGGACCTGGTTATGAAGACGAGCGCCAAGACCCGCGGCAGCTTTATCGGCTGCATGGGTTGGCCCGACTGCGACGTGACCTATCCGGTGCCGAGTGGCGTCAAGGTGAGCCCGCTCGAGGGCGAGGCCGCCGTGTGCCCCGAGTGCGGCGCGCCGCGCATCAAGTGCCAGCCATTCCGCCAGAAGGCCTTCGAGATCTGCGTGAACCCCACGTGCCCCACCAACTACGAGCCCGATCTTAAGGTGGGCGAGTGCAAGGTGTGTGCCGAGGCCGGACGTCACGGCGACCTGATCGCGCACAAGAGCGAGAAGAGCGGCAAGCGCTTTATCCGCTGCACCAACTACGATGACTGCGGCGTGAGCTATCCGCTGCCGGCGCGCGGCAAGCTCGAGGCGACGGGCGAGACCTGTCCCGAGTGCGGCGCCCCCATCGTAGTGGTCAACACGGCGCGCGGTCCGTGGCGTATCTGCGTCAACATGGACTGCCCGACCAAGGAGAAGAGGCCCGCCCGCGGTCGCAAGACCACAACCAAGGCGAGCACGGCAAAGAAGACGACGGCTAAGAAAGCCACTGCCGCCAAGAAGACGACCGCGAAGAAGTCGACTGCCAAGAAAGCAGCCGCCGACAAGTAACGGCGCAGTCGAAACATTGCCCAAAAAAAACGAGCGAGGACCCCGCGATCCTCGCTCGTTTTTTTGACCGGCAGTTAGGGACGTTCCTTTTCTGCCGGCAGTTTAGGAACGTCCCTAACTGCCGGCTCGGGAACGACAAAGCGCTAGTTCACCTCGACAGGCTTGGCGCCGGGATAGCGCTCCTCAAAGTCTAGGCGGTACTTATTGTCATTGGTGCCCGCCACGTTGTCGCGCGACAGCGGCGCCACGATCTCATTCTTGTGGTCCGCAGGCTTGGCGTATTTCAGGCTGATCTCCCAGGCATCACAGATTGCGTCAATGCGGTGATCCAGGTCGTCGTACAGAGCGATGATGTCCTTCCAGGAGCTGTAGTTCTTGGAGCTCGTCGGGACGTCCAGGTCCTCGACGATGTCGTAATACTGCTCGATGGTGTCCTCCGTGCGCTCGGCGACGTCGGCGAGATTTTGACGGGTGGTTCGATCCTCTTCCAGATAGTTGCCGTTGAAGTTCTGCGCGCAGCCACGGACCTGGCTGTCGAGATCTTCGAGCAGGTCGTAGTATTCGCTCAGTCGGCGGTAGAGGTTCTGCTCAGAGAGCGTTGCTTCGCCGCCATCCTCGTCATCATCGTCATCATCGTCGTACAGGCTGTTGGGATCGCCGAGAGGCTTTAGGTTATCGTCGTCGACGTCATGGTGCAGCTTGGCTACCTCGGCAGTCGTCTGCGTGGCGGCGTTGTCGAACGGTCTGATTGCAAAGAAGATGACCAGGGCGATGATGATCGCCACCAGCACAACGATAACGGCGATAAGCGGCCCGGTGCCGCTCTTTTTGGGAGCGGGGGTCTGTGGCGAAGCGGGCGCGTATGCGGGAGCCGGCTGCTGTTGGGGCGAGCCGCTCGCGACGGGTATGCGCTGCGTGGTCTCGACGGCCTCGGTCCTTGCGGCGGGGTCGGTGCTATAGGCGAGGGGGTCGTCCGCCTTGGCTTGCGGCGTATCAAGGGAGCCGGTCTGCTCAAAAGCGGGCTGGCTATCGCTCGCGGCTGTTTGCTCAACGGGTGCACCGCACGAGGTGCAGAACTTGGCATTATCTGCAAGAAGCTTGCCGCACGAGGCGCAATACCGAGACATTGCCACTCCTTTCGCCACATTTCAATGCAATACGACGATTATACCCAGCATTCAAAATTCCCCATCATACGTTGCGGTGAAATAGGGACTGTTTGGCGGTCTCAGGGCTTCAATCAGTCCCTATTTCACCGCAACTTTAGCCGGCAGTTGGGGACGTTCCTTTTCTGCCGGCAGTTTAGGATCGTCCCTAACTGCCGCCCTAATGACTAGGTTCGATTTGGGGTGCGCCGGACGCTGGGGTATCATGGCTTGGTTGATATATCTGCATTTACGCGCCTTGTAGGAAGGGGCTGCGCCCATGGCTTTTGATCCTGCTCAACATAGCTTTATCACGCTCGAGGGCGTCGACGGTGCCGGCAAGTCCACGCAGGCGCGCCTGCTTGTCCGCGCGCTCGAACTCGCTGGCTACCAGGTTGTGAGCCTGCGCGAGCCGGGCGGCACCGCCATCAGCGAAAAGATTCGCGCTTTGCTGCTCGACCCCGCCAACACGGCGATGGGAGACACCTGCGAGTTGCTGCTCTACGAGGCGGCGCGCGCCCAGTTGGTGCACGAGGTCATCGCGCCCGCCCTCGTGGCCGGCAAGGTGGTCCTGTGCGACCGCTTCTACGATTCCACGACCTGCTACCAGGCATTTGCCGACGGCCTCGATCGCCAGATGGTGCGCGACGCCAACAACCTGGCCGTCGCGGGAACGCACCCGGCACTCACACTCGTCTACCACATCACGCCCGAGCAGGCGGCGCTGCGCATGGCGGCCCGTGGTGCGGCAGATCGCATGGAGGCAAAAGGCATGGCATTCCAGGAGCGTGTCTACCAGGGCTTTTGCGCAATTGCTGCCGAGGAGCCAGACCGCGTAAAGCTCATCGACGCCACTACGACCGTCGAGGAAGTCTTCGAGAAGACGGTCGAGCAGGTTCGCGCGTACGGTCTCGGCATTCCGCAGGAAGCCGTCGCCGCCGCGCTTGCCAAGGAGGCCGAGTAACATGGCCCCCGCTCAGGCAAGCCTGCTGGCCAAGCTCGACACCCAAGAGCGCGTGCGCGACTTTTTGACCAATGCCGTCGCCAGCGGTCGCGCATCGCACGCCTACCTGTTTTTGGGCGCGCCCGGCGCGGGCAAGCTCGACGCCGCGTGGGCGCTCGCCCAAGCCTTCCTGTGCGAGCAGGACGGCTGCGGCGCATGCGACAGCTGCGTGCGCGTCTCTCGGCATACGCACCCCGACGTGCACTATTACACGCCCGAGAGCGCCACGGGTTACCTCATTGCCCAGACCCGCGAGCTGCTCGATGACGTGCCGCTGGCGCCCATCCGCGCCAAGGCAAAGGTCTACATCATCGACCGTGCCGAGCAGCTGCGCGCCAACACCGCCAACGCATTGCTCAAAACGCTCGAGGAGCCGCCCGAGGGCGTCATGTTCATCCTGCTGGGCACCTCGGCAGACGTGATGCTGCCTACCATCGTGAGCCGTTGCCAGTGCGTGCCGTTTCGGCTGGTGTCGCCCACCGTGGCCGCGCAGGCCGTGAGCCGCGCCACCGGCCAGGACCTCGCGCGTTGCCGCATGGCCGTCGCCGTGGCGGGCAGCCCCACGCGCGGTATCGAGTTCCTTAAGAGTGCCGAGCGCCAGGACGCCCGCCGTCAGATGGTCCGTGCCATCGACTCGCTCATTGCCGCCGACGAGGCCGACGTGCTCAGCCGCGCCAAGTCACTCATCGTCGCCGTCAAGGCGCCGCTCGCCGAGGTCAAGTCCACGCAGGAAAAGGTGCTCGAGCAAAATGCCGACTACCTGTCGCGTGGAGCATTGAAGCAGCTTGAGGACCGCAACAAGCGCGAACTCAACGCGCGCGAGCGTTCGGGTACCATGGAAGCGCTGGCGAGCGCGCGGACGCTCATGCGCGACGTGCTGCTGACACTTCAGGACGAGGCAACCGACGTGGTGAACGAGGACGTGCGCGACACGATCGGTCGGCTTGCCGCCGCGACCAATGTTGCGGGTGCCACCCAGGCGCTCGAGGCGGTTGCGACCGCCGAGCGCAACATCGCCAGAAACGTTACTCCCCAGCTGGCCATCGAGGTCATGCTGTTCGATATCAGGAAGGCACTGAAATGCCGTTAGTCGTACCCGTTAAGTTTACCTACGCCTCGCGCGACCTGTGGTTCGATCCGCAGGATTTGGATATCCTCGAGGCCGATTATGCCATTTGCTCCACCGAGCGCGGAACCGAGATCGGCCTGGTCACGGCCGATCCCTTCGAGGTGCCGCAAGACGAGATCGGTCAGCCGCTCAAGCCCGTGCTGCGCGTGGCGAGCGACATCGACCTGCAGCTTGCCGACGACCTGGCCATCCAGGGCGACGAGGCCATGGTCGACTTCCGCCGCCTGGTCAAGGAGCTCGACCTCGAGATGAAGCCGGTCGGCGTCGAGTACCTGTTTGGCGGCGAGAAGGCCGTGTTCTACTTTGCGGCCGAGGAGCGCGTCGATTTTCGTCAGCTCGTCAAGGACCTGTCCTCGACGCTGCACATTCGCGTCGACATGCGCCAGATCGGCGTGCGCGACGAGACCCGCCTGGTGGGCGGCTACGCCCAATGCGGACAGGAGCTCTGCTGCACGCGCTTTGGCGGACAGTTTGAGCCCGTCTCGATCCGCATGGCAAAAGAGCAGGACCTGCCGCTCAACTCGTCCAAAATCAGCGGCGTGTGCGGCCGCCTGATGTGCTGCTTGCGCTATGAGTTCGAGGCGTACAAGGACTTTAAGAGCCGTGCGCCCAAAAAGAAGACGCTCATCGATACGCCGCTTGGCAAGGCGCGTATTCAGGAATATGACACGCCGCGTGAGCAGCTGGTGCTGCGCCTGGAGAACGGCAAAGTCTTTAAGGTCAACCTGGCCGATATGACGTGCTCGGAGGGCTGCAAAAAGAAGGCCGCCGAGCAGGGCTGCAACTGCCGCCCCGACTGCGTGACGCGCGACGTGCTCGAGCGCATCGAGTCGCCCGAGATGCGCCTGGCGCTCATGGAGCTCGATCGCGAGAACGGCGTCGACGTGGGCGATGGTCTGTCGAGCGCCGACCGTCTTGCCGGCACGTCGATGCCCAAGCGCCGTCGTCGCGATGCTGAATCCGATGCTCGCGCCGGTCAGGGCCAGGGCGAGGGCCGTGGCCGCGGAAAGGGCCGTGGTAAGGACGAGGCACCCGAGGCCGAGGAGGCCGCCGGTGGTCGTCGCCGCCGCAAGCGCGCGGCGTCCGTCGACAACGGCGAGACCACAGACAAGAACGCTTCCCGCGAGCGCGAGGCTCAGCAGCCCCAGCAACAAAACCGCGGCGGTGGCATGAACCCCACACGTCGCCGCCGCCGTCATCTGTCGAGCGAGGAGCGCGAGGACGCCTTCCGCGCCGCAGCTGCTCGCGAGGCCGGTGCCGCTTCCAAGGGTCCCTCGGCCTCCGATGCGTCTGCCGACAAGGGCGGCAAGTCACGTGGCGAGGAGGAGCGCGCGCCGCGTCCGCGCCGTCGCCATTCCTCGGGCGCGCAACAGAAGCCCTCAGTGCCCTCCGTGGCCGATCAGGTCTCGGATGGCGAGGTCAAGGTCACGCGCCGTCGTCCCGGAGATGGCGGGGGAGCGGCTGCCAAGGCTTCGCGTGGCGCGG
>NZ_QSKB01000039.1:0-2520 GCF_003469085.1 Collinsella sp. AM29-10AC | reverse complement strand
GCTCGCGACGAGCGCGAGCCGCGCGAGGATCGCGGTGGCGAGGGCTCGGCCGACCAGGGTCAAAAGCGCCGTCGCCGGCGCCGTTCCCGCAAGCCGCGCCAGGATGGTGGCGAGGGCTCGACCCCGTCTTCGTCCGCACCACAACCGCCCGCCGGCGAATAACGCCCGCGAGCGGATTTAGCCCGCCTTGCCCCGAGCGCATCGGGGTATCATAGCGCCGGATCAACAACCCTCCCTGCGACCGAATGTAGGGAGGGTTGTGTCTTGAAGAGCCATCTGAACATATTGAGCTGTCTGCAGGGTGCCGGTGCCCTACCGTTTGCGGACGAATTACTACCGTTTGCCGATCGGGTGGCACGCGAGGCGCTCGAGGCATTGTCGCCAACACGATGTGCCGGCTGCGAGCGCGCCGGTACGCTTATTTGCCAAGACTGCCTGGCTGCGCTCACGCTCATCGACCCACGTCATAGCTGCACCCGATGCGGCGCCCCGTTTGGGGATTTGCTGTGCACTGAGTGTTCGGTCGAGGGCACGTCCTCGGCAATGGCGGAGGCGCTCGACCGCTGCCTGGCGTGCGCCGTCTATGCGCATCCGCTGCCGCGCATCATTAAAGCGTACAAGGATGCGGGCGAGCGACGTCTGGCTCCGTATCTGGCGGAGCTGCTCTACGACACCGCCCTGCATGCCCAGGTCGTAGCGCCCGAACGCTTAGGAGGTGTGCTGTCCGGTGCGGATGCGGTGGTGTTTGTGCCTGCGACGGCGGCAGCGTTTCGGCGGCGTGGTTTTGATCATATGGAGGCTATTGCGCGCCCATTTTGCGAGCTGTCGGGTGTTCCCCTGCTCGATGCTCTCGTCAAGTACGGGCATGGCGACCAGCGCGAACTCGGTCGTGAGGAGCGCCGCGAGCGTGCCCAAGGCATGTACGAGACGGTTGAGGATGTGCGGGGCAAGTGCCTGCTGCTTATCGACGACGTTATCACCACGGGTGCGACGATGGCCGCGGCTTCGGCTGAACTCAAGCGCGCCGGCGCCGCAGCAGTCGATGGCCTCGCTATCGCACGCGTTTGGTAGGGGTGGTTTTGTGGCAGTAAAGATTGAGCGGTGCAACGAGCCGACAGGCGAACAGCTAGCGGCTTCCGTAATCCTAACAGGCGCCTCGGCGCTACGCATGATGCGCGCCGAGCGCCGACAAATGGGTTACATCAGCTGGAGGGACCTCGATCCCGATGAAGAGCGCCGTGTGCTGTGCACGTCGTCGCCCTCGACCGAGGACATCTATCTTCCCGACTTGGTGCGGATTGGGGCCGCAAGCGGCGAGGTGCAAGAAGATCTTTGCTTGCTGGTGGGATCTGCGGCGCAGCGCCGCCGCATGCCTGGCGTGGGCTGGTCCGTATGCTCTGGGTTGCCCGCCGGCTCGATTCTAGAGGTGGAACCGGGGGTGTACAGTCTATCTCCCGAGGCCCTTTGTGTTGCCGTCGCCCACGAGGTCGGTTGTATCCAGGCATTTGCCCTGGCCCAGGAGCTGTGCTCTAAGATTTCGCTGAGCGACCGCGGGAAGTATCTGCCTCCCTACACCTCGCCTGTTACGAATAAACTTGCAAAGGACAAGGACCAGCCAGCAGACGTGGGCTACTTTGAAGTCGAGCCGGCGCTGACGCCCGATCGCCTGGCAGATTACCTTGCGGCATGCAAGGGGAATGTGGCCAAACAGCTGCAGCGTCTGTGTCCCTATCTTTCGGAAAACCTGCTCTCGCCCATGGAGTGCATCATGCTCGCCCTGTTTTCGCTTCCGTTTTCCTATGGCGGGTTTGCCTGCGGACCTTTTAAGACCGACTACAAGGTCGAGTTCGATGACCGTGCGCAGGCAATCTCGGGGATGCCTCATGCAGTTTGCGATGCGTATCAAGAGGCAGCCCGGTTTGACCTGGAATACAACGGTGAGCTGGGCCATTCCTCTCGGAGGGGACGTATCCATGATGAAAAGCGCAACACGGGCTTGATTACTATGGGAATCGAGGTCGCGACGGTCAACAACGAAATGCTCTGTGACATGGAAGCGATGGAAGCGCTCGCATGGCGCATCCACCAGCGTATGCGAAAGCGGTACCGGAATCGTGTCGATGCCCGCAGGAAGAAGCAAGAGGCGTTGCTTAACACGCTGCGGGCGTGTTTTGGGCTTAAGCCGGTCTAATTCACGTCGAAAATAGGGGGTTAATCATATGCCCTGGCCAAAATATGGCAAATATGAGTACTGTCACTAAATCAGTAACAGCAAAATCAAGGAATTTAGGACTCGGAGGCGTCATAAAGTAAGAAGATAATAAACAAATGTAGAATAACTAAGCATCAGGTTGGCGACACTGAGCGCAAAATCTGTCCGAGAGGCCAAAAATGCCTGTTACTAAATTGGTGACAGTACTCATATTTGCCATTTTTTGGCCACGGCACCCTAAGAAGGGTGTCCCGGAGGTAGCGCGCAGAGATGTGGTGTAAGAGGCGGGGCATGCCCCGCCTCCGCCC
>NZ_QSKB01000038.1:0-17093 GCF_003469085.1 Collinsella sp. AM29-10AC | reverse complement strand
TGCAGCGACGGACCTCGGGACGCTCTTACACCACGTCTGCGCGCGCCACCTTGAAACTTCCTAATCACCGTCAGCTAGCGCCAAATTGGAAGTCGATGGTCACTCATTAACGTACAGTTCTTATAACTTTGTTCATTATTTTCCGCACCTAAAATGATACGCCGTTTATGACAGTACTCACAAACGGCGTTTTTTGACCACTGGCGTGTCTGGCAGGCGGCAAGCACCGCCCGAATCCGCATTTTGAACGCGCCCGAATCGGTTCTGGAGCCGGTTTTCGCGCTCTTACTCGTCTTTGGGCGAGGGATGCTTGCAGACCACGCTCATGTAGATCATGCCGAGCACGGCTGCGGTGACCGAACCGGCGAGAATAGCGGCCTTGGCTGCAAGAACCTCAAACTGGGCCGTCGGGAAGGCAAGGCCGCTGATGAGAATCGACATGGTAAAGCCGATACCGCCCAGAATGCCCACGCCGGCAATCATGTGCCAGTTGACATTGTGCGGCAGCTCGCAGGCCTTAAGCTTAACCAGGGCAAACGTCATACCAAAGATGCCGATCGGCTTGCCCAGCAGCATGCCAAAGTACACGCCGAGCGTCACCGGGTCGGTGAGCAGCGTGCTCATGTCCACGCCCACTAAGCGAACCTGAGCGTTTACGAACGCAAAGATCGGCAGGATCACAAAGTTGACCGGCGTGGAGATCAGACGCTCCATGCGGATAAGCGGCGGGGTCACGCGGTGCATGACGCGCTCGACCTTGGTTGTCGAGACGGTAAAGTCATGCTGGCCCAGGATGTGTGCCTCATCATCGTAGCGGTCATCGAGCAGCGGCAGGCACTCGCCCAGCCAATCGGTGAGGCTATCGAGCTTGACGCCACACTTGGCCGGGATGGTAAAGGCCAAGATGACGCCAGCAAGCGTGGCATGTACGCCGCTCTTGAACATGCAGAACCACAGCAGCAGCCCCAGTACCGAATACGGGGCAAGGCGGTAATGCTGCGTCTTGTTGAGCCACACGAGCGCGCAGGTCACAAGCGCGGCGGCGCCCAACCAAAACGGATTGGGGCTCTGACCGTAGAAGATGGCGATGGCGGCGATGGAGATCAGGTCGTCGGCGATAGCGAGCGTCGAGAAGAACACGCGCACGCCGTTGGGAACGCGGTTGCCCAAAAGCGACAGCACGCCCAGCGCAAAGGCAATATCGGTTGCCATGGGAATGGCCCAGCCGTTGTGCGCGCCGGCATGGTTAAAGATCAGGTAGATGCAGGCGGGAACGACGACACCGCCCACGGCCGCCAGCATGGGAAGCATGGCCTGACGCGGATTCTTGAGCTCGCCGACCGTCATCTCGTACTTAAGCTCAATGCCCACCAACAAAAAGAAAATCGCCATGAGGAAGTCGTTGACGAAAAGCTCAACGGTGAGACCAGCCGTAAGGTTGCCCAGACCCACATACAGCGGGGTCTCCAAAAAGTGATGGATGGCCTCGTAGGCATCGGTGTTGGCGCAGATAACGGCGGCGATAGCGGCGAAGACCATGACGGCGGCGGAAATCGTGCCGTTCTCGGCGATGCGCTCCCAAATGTCGTGACGTTCAAAGCGCTTGCGCTCACGAACGTTGAACAGCTGCTCAGTTGCTGCCATGGGCGGCTCCTTTCACGGGATGGCTCCCGTCTTAAAAAAGCACGGCCCGCCCAAGTGGCGGCGCCGCGCTCTAACGTATTACGCTTGCATCTAGCCTACCCTGCGCGACAAGCACGCAGGCGTGGCCGAAAAGCGGAACCACAGGTTGAACATTATTTGCTCAACGGCGCGGACACGCCTGTCCAAGAGACGACGCAGCGCCGTGCACAAAAAACGACCGGAGCGCGGGGCGTCCGCGATCCGGTCGTCGGTGTTAGGTCAAAAGAACCTAGCAGGCGGCCATGATGGGGGCAGCGACCTGCTTCTTACGGGAGAGGACGCCCGGCATCCAGACGCCGTCGTGCTCGTCGGCAATGCCCAAGCCCTTCTGAGCAGCCTCGGTCTCGCCCTCGAGCAGGACCTGCGAGCCCTCCTCCATGATGTCGGTGATGCACAGGACGATGCCATCGGCACCCTTCTCGGCGGCGTAGGCGCGCATGGCCTCACGGATCTCGTCGATCATGCCGAGCGCACGGCTCTTATCGACGGTCTCGTACTGGCCGATGAGCAGCTTCTTGCCCGCAGGCTCGAACATCTTGATGTCGTTGCCGACCATCTCGGCTGCGGTGAAGGAGCCGGACGGACGGGTAAGGAAGACATCCATGCCAAACTTGACCGGGTCGACGCCTACCTGCTCGCCGAGCTTGGCGGCGACAGCGCGGTCGACATCGGTGGTGGTGGGGCTCTTGAGCATGAGCGTATCGGTCATCATGGCCGAGAGCAGCAGCTTGGCCTGAACGTCGGAAAGCTCAACGCCGAGCACGCCGGCGAGCTTGGTGACGATGGTGCAGCTGGAGCCCCAGGGCAGGCAGATGTAGTGCAGCGGGCCGGCGGTCTCGAAGTCGCCGATGCGGTGATGATCGACGACGCCAAAGACCGTAGCGTCCTTAAGGCCGGCGACGGACTGGGCGGACTCGTTGTGGTCGGTGAGGACGACGAGCTGACCGGCCTCGACGGACTCGATCACGCGGGGCTCGGCAATGCCGGCGTCGGCGAGCAGCTTGGCAGACTCTGCCGGAAGCTGACCAAGGGCGCAGGCCTCGTAGGTGTTGCCAGCATACTCAACCTGGTTGAGCAGCTGGGACAGGACGACGGCGCTCATGATGGCGTCGTTATCGGGGTTCTGGTGACCAAAGACAAGAACGTTTGCCATGGATATCCTCCACTTGATATGTGTACTTGGACGTAGCTATGGTAGCACGCCGATGCCGAGCCTTCGCAGACGGAAGGGGCACGGCATATTTTGGGGCAGGCATGGAGGCCAAGGCTGCCCCTTTTGCACCATGTTGGTGCAAAGTAACCTGGCCCCCTTGCACCAGCTATTTGCCGGCGGCGCGCAGGGCTACGTAGGCGGCACCGATGATGCCGGCGTCGTTGCCGAGCGAAGCGACCTTAATGGGCGTCTCGCGCGAGGCGGAGAGCGCGTACTGCTTAAAGTGCTCGCGGACCGCATCGAGGTAGACATCGGCCGAGGCGGAGGCGCCGCCGCCGATCAGGAACATCTCGGGGTCGACCACGTTGGCGATAAGCGCCAGAGCGCGACCGAGATAGTCGGCCATGGTATCGGCCGCGGCCAGCGCGAGCTTGTCACCCTCGCGGCAGGCTTGGAACACGTCCTTGGAATCGGAGGGGCCGGTGAGCTCGATGGGCTCGACGCCCGCCCTCTTGCACTCGGCCAGGTAGTTGCTCACCACACCGGTGGCGCTGGAATACTGCTCCAGGTGGCCATGGCCGCCGCAGCCGCAGGTGCGCTCCTCGTCGGGATTCAGGCACATGTGGCCAATCTCGCCGCCCGCGCCCACAACGCCCGATACCACGTCGCCGTTGACGATAACGCCACCGCCCACGCCGGTACCGATGGTGACCATCACCACGTTTTGCACGCCCTTGGCAGAACCGAGCCAGGCCTCGCCCATGGCGGCGGCGTTGGCATCGTTCTCGTACTTGACGACCGCGTCGGGGCAGTGCTCCTGGATGGCGATCCTCAGCTCGGGCAGGTTAATGGCAATGTTGGCCTTGACCTTGGCATCGCCCGACGCCGGGATGGGGCACGGAACGGCCAGGCCAATGCCCGCCACAAAGGCGCGCGGAATCTGCGCCTTGGCGACCACCTGGTCGATAGCCTCGGTCACCGCGGCAAAGCCCGCAGCATCAACGATGGGAGGCGTGGGCACGCTGGCCTTGGCAAGCAGGTTGCCGTCCTCGTCGAACAGGCCCTCCTTAACCGAAGTGCCGCCGACGTCGATGCCGATATAGTACTGCTTAGGTTCCATGGGAGCCCACCTTTCTCGTTTAAACATTGCCTGTATGGTACCGCTCCCAAGGCAAAAACCTACCAAGAAGGGACAGGTTTGTTTTGGCAGGTTTTATCTGGGGAAACGCAAGGCATGAGATTCGGTTCGCTGGGCGGCAAAACGGCCCAACCCCATCTTCGAGCCGATCAATTTGCTCAATACCACATTATTCGAATGCATATTCATTTAGAGCGCTCTAGTTAATATAGAAAAGCGTTTTTTGATTATATCTTTCTCGAACTTTTCAAAACGCAATAGGGATGCTTAGGCGTGGACTATACTTTCGTTTGTACTCAATCAAGCCGGAAAGGAGGTTCCATGATTCCCAAATACGAGGCAATAGCTGCAGATATCCGTCGAAGCATCGAGGACGGCGCTCTAAAGCCGGGCGACAAGCTGCCCACCGTCGTTGAGTTCTGCGAGCTCTATAGCGTTTCCAAAATCACCGTCAAACGAGCTATTGAGCAGATTACCGATGAAGGTCTTGTTACCAGCCGGCGCGGATCGGGCACCTACGTTAAGGACACGGCGGGGCTTCCCGGCCAGGCGTTTTTCCAGGGCAAGAACGATCGCTCCCAGGGCTTTTCGTATGAGCACCGCGGGGAGAAGGTGACCTCGGTGGTCTACGATTTCTCGATTGTCAATCCGCCAGCAGACGTCGCTGTCCAGCTGGGAATTGCCGAGGACGACTTTGCCTATCACATCGTGCGTGTGCGCCAGGTCGACGAGAAGCCCATCGTTATCGAGTACACCTACATGCCCCTCGAGCTGATTCCGGGCCTTAAAAAGAAAGACCTGTATGGATCGGTCTACAGCTTCATCCGCAAGCAATGCGGGCTGAAGATTTCGAGCTTCCACCGCACCATTCGCGCCGTAGCGGCAACCGAGGAAGAGGCTGAGCGCCTGGACACCAAACCCGGCTCTCCCCTGCTCGAGCTCAACCAGATTGGCTTTTTGGATAGCGGCACCGCCTTTGAGCATTCGATCTCGCGCAACGTTGGCGACCGCTTTGAGCTGCACAACGTAACGTTGGCATAGGTTTTTGTAGTCATGCGGGCGCTCGTTACGGCTCGTTTAGAGTGGGCGGCCGCGCAACACCATGGGGGTATGAACATGTCCGATTTGATTAAACTGACACCGATCTTTCACGAGAAGATCTGGGGCGGCCGCCAGCTCGAAACCGTATTTGGTTATGACATTCCCGAGGGTCCCATCGGTGAGTGCTGGGCCATCTCGGCACACCCCAACGGCGACTGCCAGATCGCTGAGGGCCCGTATACAGGCCACACGCTTTCGTGGCTGTGGGCCGAGCACCGCGAGCTCTTTGGCAACTGCGAGGGCAAGGAGTTCCCGCTGCTCATTAAGATTCTGGACGCCAAGGACGACCTTTCGATCCAGATCCATCCCAACGACGAGTACGCCGCCGAGCACGAGAACGGCAGCCTGGGCAAAACCGAGTGCTGGTATGTGCTGGACTGCGAGCCCGGCGCCACAATCATCGTCGGCCAGCGCGCCAAGGACCGCGCCGAGGCTGCACAGATGATCGAAGACGGCCGCTGGGACGACATGCTCAACGTGCTGCCGATCCACAAGGGCGACTTTTTCCAGATTGATTACGGTACCGTCCACGCCATCAAGACCGGCACGCTCATTTTGGAGACGCAGCAGTCGAGCGACGTGACGTATCGCCTGTACGACTACGACCGTCCCGGCACCGACGGCAAGCTGCGCCCGCTGCATATTGAGCAGAGCCTCGACTGCATCGACTTTGATGTTCAGGCACCGACCGACGGCACCGTGACCGCGCCCGAGGTCGACGGCGTGACCGAGCTCGAGTCTAACTCCTGCTACACCGTCGATCGCGTGCGCGTCAACGGCAGCAAGACCCTCGACCAGCACTGGCCCTTCATGTGTCTGTCGGTCATCGACGGCGAGGGCACCGTCTGCGGCGACCCCGTCCACAAGGGAAGCCACCTGCTAGCCCCGAGCACCGTCAGCTCCATCGACCTCGAAGGCAAAATGGAATTGATCATCAGCCACCTCTAGGTCGCACCAACAACCAAAACGCAACAAGGGGCTCCCCCGCTCATCAAACGGGAGAGCCCCTACTCACATCTATTTATCAGCCCACCCGGCTCTCCAGACCAAAAAGCGAACGAGCAAAGCGACGTTCGCAAGCAACGTTACCCAAGGCCCCGGACAGGCGCCATGGACAACGTCGATCGCGAGTTCCGCACGAGTCGGAGAGCACTTAATGTGCTCTCCGTGCGAGCAGGACTGTCCGAGCAGGCGACGTTGTCCATGGCGCCTGTCCGGGGCCGCCGAGATTACGACAGCTTGACGATCGGCGCAAAGCCCTTCATGAGCTTTTTGGTCTGGCCGGTCTTTTCGAATTGCACCTCGATCATGTCTCCGGCGACCGAGATCACGGTACCCGTGCCAAAGGTCTTGTGACTCACGGTATCGCCCGCGGCAAAGTCCTGCGACGCGCTGGTGCGATCGACCTTGCGCTCCACCGTCGGCGACACCTTGGACGACGGCTTTTTAGCTCGCGGCGCGCCCGAACCAAAGGTCGAGGCAACACGGCCGGCGTCGGGCGAAACCCCGCGATGGCGCTCGGTGCCATAGGTGCTGCCACCAAAGAAATCGTCGAAGCTCGATCCGCCGCGCGAACCGGAACCGCCGGTCGAGCGTGTATGCGAACCGAACACCTTGCCGCCATACATATCCGAGCCCATGCCCGAGCCAAAGGTGCCGTGACGGTCGCCGCGCTTCTCCCAGCCCGTGCCCTCAAAACCGGCAGAACCGATACCGCTAAACTCGATATCCTCAAACGGAATCTCGTTGAGGAAGCGAGAGCGCGGGTTGGCAGAGGTCGAGCCGTAGGTGCGACGCGTGGCCGCATAGGTCAGGAACAGGCGCTTACGGGCACGCGTGATGGCAACGTAGGCCAGGCGACGCTCCTCCTCGAGCTTGCCCGGGTCATCGCTGCCGCCAAAGTCGTGCACGTGCGGGAAGATACCCTCCTCCATGCCGGCCACGAACACCGCCGGGAACTCCAGGCCCTTGGCGGAGTGGATGGTCATCATGGTAATGGCATGCGTCTCGCCGGCCAGGGAATCCAAGTCGGAGCGCAGGGCCAGCCACTCCATGAGTGCCGGCAGTGCCTTACAGGTGAGCGGACCGTAGGTGCGCTCGATCTCGTCGGCATGCACGACGCCCGCCGGTAGCTCTGTTGGCACGGCATACGCGTTGCCCGCGATGGCGGCGGCCAGGGCATCCTGCGGCGAGAGCGCCGGGGCGGCTAGGCTATCGAGCGGATTGGAGCCCGCGGCGTCACGAGCGCCGACAAGTGCCTCAAACGAGGATGCCGGAGCGGACGGCCCCGGCTCGGACGCGGGCGCACTCACCACGGCGGACTCGGACTCGGCGACGGACGGCACGTCGGCAACACCGGCCGCGCGCAGCTCTTCTAGACTCTCGAGCGCACCCTCGATATCCTCGTGCGTCTCCTCAAATTCGGCGGCGACGCCCAGGAATTCCTGGATGTTCTCGGCGCGGCTCTCGGACTCCATGGTGCCCTCGGCGCGAAACGCCTGCAGCAGGCCCGTCTTATCGACAATCATCTCGACGACGTCCTTGAGCTCGCCGTCCATGCGGCGGCCCTCGCGCACCAGCGCCACAAAACTCGACAGGCCGTTGCGCACCTTGGCACTAAACATGCCCGTCTCGGCTGTTGCGATCTCGCAGGCTTGGAAGAACGAGCAACGGTTGTCGCGCGCCAGCTGCTCAATCTTTTGGATCGAGGTGGAGCCGATGCCGCGACGCGGCGTGTTGATGACGCGCTTGACGCTCATCTCGTCGGCCGGGTTCACGATCATCTTGAGGTAGGCCATGACGTCGCGAATCTCGGCGCGGTCGAAGAATCGCGTGCCGCCGACGATCTTGTAGGGCACGCCCGCGCGCAGGAACATATCTTCGAGGATACGCGACTGGGCGTTGGTGCGGTAGAACACGGCGATATCGTCGTAGCTCGTACCCTTGGCATGCAGCTTTTCGATCTCGCCGGCAATCCAGCGACCTTCGTCGCGCTCGTCGCTTGCCTGGAAAGCCTGAATCTTCTCGCCATCGCCCTCGGCCGTAAACAGGCGCTTGTCCTTGCGCTGCGAGTTGTGGCGAACAACGGCATTGGCGGCGCTCAGGATGTGACCCGTGGAGCGATAGTTCTGCTCCAACTTGACGGTCTTGCAGTTTTTAAAGTCCTGCTCAAAGTCCAAGATGTTGGTGATGTCGGCGCCACGCCAGCTATAAATGGACTGGTCGTCGTCGCCCACGACCATGAGGTTTTGGTACTTGGCGGCCAGCAGGTTGGCGATTTCGTACTGGACGTGGTTGGTGTCCTGATATTCGTCGACGCTAATGTAGCGGAAGCGCTCTTGGTACTTGTCGAGCACCTCGGGGCGGGTGCGCAGTAGCTCGAGCGTGCGCACGAGCAGGTCGTCGAAGTCCATCGCGTTGGCGGCGCGCAGGCGGCGCTCCAGCTCCAGGTAGACTTGCGCGGCCTTTTTGTCGTTGGGGCTATCGGCGCTCTTGAGCATGTCCTCGGGCCCGATCATGGCGTTTTTAGCAGAGCTGATCTTGCTGCGGATCATGTTGATGGGGAACTGCTTTTGCTCAATGCCGAGCGCCTGCATAATGTCGCGCACCATGCGCTTTGAGTCATCGTCATCGTAGATGGTGAACTGGCCGGTGTAGCCCAGCAGGTCGGCGTCCTCGCGCAGCATGCGCACGCACATGGCATGGAAGGTGCACACCCACATGCCACGGGTGCCGCTTGGGATGAGTGCCGCCAGACGCTCGCGCATCTCGGCCGCAGCCTTGTTGGTAAACGTGATGGCAAGAACCTGCCAAGGCTTAACACCCAGGTCGCCGAGCATATGTGCGATGCGGAAGGTCAAGACGCGGGTCTTGCCCGAGCCGGCGCCGGCGAGCACCAGCAGCGGTCCCTCGGTGGTCAAGACCGCCTCGCGCTGGGCGGGATTAAGGCTGTCGATGTCGACAAGCGGCTTGGCGGGCGCAGGTGCCGGCGCGGGAGCGTCGTAGATGTCGAGCGGAACGAGCTCGGGCTCCGGCGCAGCGGGGGCGGTGTATGCATCGAGTGGCACGGGTTCCGGCGCGGGCGGCACGGGTACCGCGGCGTTCTTTTCCCAGGGCAAGGGCTGGGTCATGGGCGACTCCTCATCTGACGGACGGCGCGCCTGCGGGCAGCGCCATAGTTTGAGCCGTACCAGTATACCGAGCCGCGCGGACACCGACGCAAATCACACCACGACTCCGTGCGCCACCGTCAGGCCCGCCCCATCGCCCAAAAAAGAGGACGGCATAGACCTTTTGGTCATGCCGTCCTCTTTGAATGACAAGTTGTCGCTCTGGCCGCCGCGCAGCGTCAACCAAGTTACAGGCCGAGCATAGGCTCCAGAACGAAGAAGTACGCGAGCACTACGATGCCCAGGATGATGCGGTAGACGCCGAAGCACTTGAAGTCGTGACGGCGGACGAAGCCCATGAGCCACTTGATGGCGATGAGCGAAACCACAAAGGCCACAACGCAGCCCACGCCCAAGATGGCGATCTCGTTGGTGCCGAACGTGCCGCCCTTGATGAAGTACTTGACCAGCTTGAGCGCACTCGCGCCAAACATAACAGGAATAGCCAGGAAGAACGTGAACTTAGACGCCACCGAGCGCGTGCAGCCCAAAAGCAGGCCGCCGATGATGGTAGAACCGGAGCGAGACGTACCAGGCACCAGCGAAAGCACCTGGAAGCAGCCGATACCCAGCGCAGTCTTCCAGCTGAGGTCCTCGAGCGTGGCGATGGAACCAAAGTCCAGATTCTCGTCATCGTCCTCATCCTCAGCGGTAGCCGTGGGGGGCGCCGCAAAGTGCGCACCGGCGGGACGTCCACCCGACACCACAGCACGCGAACCAAACGAACCGGCAACGGCCATTTCCTCGCGCTTGCTCGCGCGCCAGTTCTCGATCACGATAAACAGCACGCCGTACACAATGAGCGCCAGCGCCACGACGGGAGCGTTGTAGAAATGCTCCTCCATCCAGTCGTTGAGCGGCAGGCCGATCGCCGCCGCAGGAATGCAACCGAGCACAATCTTGCCCCACAGCACCCAGGTGTCGCGACGGCCCTCCTTGCCCTTGCTGGGCGAGAACGGGTTGAGCTCGTGGAAAAACAGCACGCAGACGGCCAGAATGGCGCCGAGCTGAATCACGACCAGGAACATATTCCAGAACGTCTCGCTCACGTTCATCTTGACGAACTCGTCCACCAAGATCATGTGGCCCGTCGACGAAACGGGCAGCCATTCGGTGATGCCCTCGACCAGGCCCATGAAGGCAGATTTTAGAAGCTCGATAATATCCAAAGGGACCCCCTCGTTAGACACCCGCCGATATTGTTCTGCGGACGGTGCGGGCGATGTCCCATTATCAACCGTTGGCGGCGCGCCTGCGCCTACCCTTACCAAAAAACTCGCCCGTTCACAGAATTGCGAGCGGTCAAACCCAAATCCTTGGGTATAACTGCAACAAGATAAAGTGTCCGGCGGCCAACGCGCCCGCGCCCGCCCGATGCACGAGCCCCGCGCCCGTGCGATAGACCAAGGAGGAAACCATGAACGAGGGCTACACCAAGGTATTTGTTTCACTCGACGGTACTGAGCAGCAGGATTTTGTGCTCGCACGCGCCATCAAGGTCGCCGCGAACAACGGCGCCAAGCTAATCATCGGCCACGTTATCGATTCCACGGCGCTCGAGAGCGCCGGTTCCTATCCGGTCGATCTGGTCAACGGCCTAGAGGAGGCATTTAAGAACTCCATCGCCAAGCAGCTCGAAGAGGCCAAGGCCAATCCCGACATTCCCGAGGTCGAGGTCATGATTCGCGCCGGCCGCATTCGCGAGACGCTCAAGGACGAGATGCTCGACGTGGTTAAGCCCGACCTGGTGCTCTGCGGCGCACGCGGCCTGTCCTCGATCAAGTATGCGCTCCTGGGCTCGATTTCGACGTTCCTGCTGCGCAATACGGACTGCGACATCTTGGTCGTAAAGTAGCGTTGCTCCCACCGGCCGCGGGGCCTGCGGGGTTTCCTAAGGGCACGTCCTCGCCGCGTTGCGGCTGCGGGATGTGCCCTTAGGAAACCCCTCCCGGCCCCGCGGCCTTTGCAGCCTCACTTCAACGAGTTGTCTGATAGAAAAATGGCGTGCCGACCCGTTTGGGGCGGCACGTTTTGTTTGGACGGGCGTTTGCCGTGTGCGTTACTCAAAGTATTGAAACTTGTTCGTTGAAAAAGCGAATGTTACGACGAAGCCTTCGCCGGGCTCCGATGCTGCGGTGACGTCGATGCCCATCTTGGAGCACAGGCGCGCCACCAGGTAGAGGCCGATGCCCGTTGCGCGCTTGGTGGTGCGGCCGTTGTCGCCGGTAAAGCCCTTCTCGAACACGCGCGGCAGGTCTGCCGCACACACGCCGCAGCCGTTGTCCGCAACGGTGAGCTCGATGCGCTCGCTCGCCAGGCCCTCGTCCAGTAACGCGCCCGAAAACACGATCTTCGCGCCGTCCTCGCGCGCATATTTAATGCTGTTCTGAATGAGCTGGCCCAGGATAAACTCGAGCCATTTTTCGTCGGTAAAGACCTCGAAGTCGAGGTTCTCGCACACCGGAGCCACGTGCGCCGCAATGAGCTCGCGCGCGTTGGCCTTAATCGCACCCGTCACCAAGGTCTTAAGGTCCCAGCGGCGAATCAGGTAGTCGCGCTCCACGACTTCCGAGCGCGCGTAGTACAGCGCCTGGTCGATATAGCGTTCCACGCGAGCCAACTCGCGACCCAGGTCATCGACACGTGTTGGGTCATCTGCGCCGCCGTCGAGGTTTTCCAGAATCAGGTGAGCCGCCGCCAGGGGCAGCTTGGCCTCGTGGACCCAGCTCTCGATATAGTCGCGATAGTCTTCGGTCTGACGCCGGCCCTCGGCAACCTCGTCGCAGGCGGCTTTGCCCACCCGGCACAGGACCTCGTACTCGAGCTCGCCCTCGGCATAGGTTGGGCATTGCACCATCTCCTGCACCCATGCGGGACTCTCGAGCTCCTCTGCCGCGCGCTCCAACTGACGCAGAAAACGGCGACGGTGAGCGTACTCGATCACGATGCCGAGCATACCGAAGATAAAGGACACGCCAACCGCCACGACCACGATAGAAACGGGTGCGCCGGCGACCGTCAGCACAAAGCAGCTCAGCAGCACGCCGCACGTCCACACGGCGACGGGAAGCAGTGCATCTTTAAAGAACTTGCCAAACGACATAGCCGGCCCCTAGACCGAATAGCCTTGGCCGCGATGCGTCGTCAAATACCCCTTGATGCCGATTTTTTCGAGCGTGGTGCGCAGGCGGTTGATGTTGACGGTGAGCGTATTGTCGTCCACGAAGGCGTCGGAGTCCCACAGGTCCTGCATGATGGCCGAGCGCGAGACGATCTTGCCCGCGCGGCTCAGGAGCAGCGAGAGAATGCGCAGCTCATTTTTGGTGAGCTCGGTGCTGTCGCCGGTCGCCGTGTTGGTGACCATAGAGCGGGCGAGGTCGAGCTCCAGCCCCTTGTGGACGAGCGTGCTGCGCTCGCCTGACGCCGCGGTGCGACGCAGCAGTGCGTTGATGCGCGCCACGAGCACGCGCGCGCTATAGGGCTTGGGAACAAAGTCGTCCGCGCCGAGCGTCATGGCCATGACCTCGTCGATCTCGGTCGTGCGCGAGGTGAGGACGATGATGGGGACCTCGGATTCGCGGCGAACCTCGTGGCAGATATGCTGGCCGTCCTTGACGGGAAGCGTGAGGTCGAGCAGCACCAGGTCGGGCGCGGCGGCGAGAATATCGCGCGAGACATGCTCGAACGATTCGCAGGCCTCGATTTCAAACCCGGCGCGGGTAAGGATGTCGACAAGCTCACGACGAATGGGCTCGTCGTCCTCAACGATATAGATTAGCGCCATGGATTCCGCTCCCCTCTTGGTTGTCTTGCCACCATTATGGCTGCGAAACTGCAGGTGCGCGCCACGCACGTCGCCAAGGTGACAGAACTGTTCGCGAGCGGGGGCGTTTTGTCCGCCTCGCACTCGCAGCGGTGGCGGGAACCAAAATGATTCTTTAATCCCCGTCCCAGAATAATCATTTAGCGGCGGGCGCGAAGCTTTTCGTAGCCGTCGGCAAAGAAGGCGACCGTCGCGGCATCAGACTCGGCGGCGTCGGCGTCGGTGGCAGGCACCACGCCGTGCTCGTCGCTTACCAGGAACAAGGCGCCCTTGAGCTGTGCGGGAATGTCTACGCGCGTGACCGGGATGCCCTTGGTCTGGGCCAGCTGCTCTATGAGCGTCGCCGTGCCACACAGGCACTCGTCCGCCGGCGCCACAAAGGCCAGCTCGCCGTTGTTGACGGCAGCGAGCAGCTCGGGCGCCACGCCGGTTTCGTCGGCCTCGGAGCGGGCCTCGGCGGAGCGGGCACGCAGCGCCTTGGCCGAAGTATCGGCCAGCGGCTCGTACTCACCCACCGTCATGGCGGCATTGCCGTTAACGTCGATCACCAGCATGAGCACGCCGTCGTGCGCGGTGTAATCGCCCTCGGCAAGCGACCACTCAACGTGCTGCTTGGCCCAGCTGAGCATGTTATGGGTAAGCGGCTCGCCCTGCACCAAGCGCTCGGACAGCGCGCGAATGTGACGGTTGAGCATGGGCACCTTTTTGTTGGACATGCGCCAACGGCAGATAAGCGCGGGCTTGTCGAGCGTAAACTTCTCGACCGCCTCCTGATTGGCGCAAAAGTCCTCGTACGCACGCTGGTCCTCGGCATTGCCAAACAGCTCTGCATCATCAATCTGGGGCATGGTCATACCTTTCGTGTTAGTCATTCCGTCCTCTTATACCAAAAAGACGGCCCTCCAAACGGAGCGACCGTCTTTTGCAGAGATAATTTTAGAAGCGAGGCGGTCCAAGGGACGAGATAACATCCCATCCTCCCCAGTCAACCTAACAGGTCGGCGAGGGTTGCCCAGGTGCCGCAGATTGCCGTGAAAGAGGAGCGACGCGTACTTGGGTACGCGGGCGACGAATGAGCGGCAAGGTGCGGTGGTTGGGCAAGCCGCAGCGCCACCTCCCTACTTAATGGCGGAAGTGGCGCGCACCCGTGAAAACCATCGCAATATTGTGCTCGTTGCAGGCCTGGATGCTCTCGTCATCGCGCTTGGAGCCGCCGGGCTGGATGATGCAGGTCACGCCGTGTGCGGCAAGCACGTCGACGTTGTCGCGGAACGGGAAGAACGCGTCGCTTGCGCAGGCAAAGCCGCCCTTCTCCACGCCCTCGCGCTCGCAGAAGTCCTCGGCGCGCTCGCAGGCAAGCAGCGCAGAGTCAACGCGGTTGGGCTGACCGGGGCCCATGCCAATGCCGGCCTTGCCCTTGGAGACCAGGATGGCGTTGGACTTGACGCCCTTGCAGACCTTCCAGGCAAACTCGAGCTCGGCCATCTCAGCGTCGGTGGGCTTGCGATCGGTGGGGAACGTAAAGGTCGCGGGATCCTCGGTCACGTGGTCGACCTCCTGCACCAGCATGCCGCCGTCGATGGAGCGCAGCTCCACCTGGGCACCGTGGTCCACGCCGCCGGTAGCCAGCACGCGCAGGTTGGGGCGCTTGACCATGCGCTCGAGCGCCTCATCGGTGTAGCTCGGGGCGATGATGACCTCGACGAACTGCTTGTTCTCGTCGGCGAAGTGCTCAACCAGCTCAAAGGGAACCTCGCGGTTGCAGGCGATGATGCCGCCGAAGGCGCTCTTGGGATCGCAGGCGAAAGCGCGGTCGTAGGCGGCCGTGATATCCTCGGCAACGGCGGAACCGCAGGGGTTCTGATGCTTGAGGATCACGCAGGCCGGCTCGTCGAACTCGCGGACCAGGTTCCAGGCGGCATCGGCGTCCAGATAGTTGTTGTAGCTGAGCGGCTTGCCCTGGATCTGCTCGGAGCCCACAAGCGGGAACTGAGAGCTCGCGGTGTTCTCGCAGCCCTCGGCAAAGCGGTAGACCGTAGCCTTTTGCTGAGGATTCTCGCCATAGCGCAGGTCGTCGACCTTCTCCAGCGAAATCTCGAGCTTGGCAGAGGTGTCCGCCACGTCGCTTGCCTGGGCGGCAAGCCAACGGGAGATAGCCGTGTCGTAGGCGGCGGTGGTCTGGTAGACCTTCACCTGCAGGCGACGACGGGTGGAAAGCGTGGTGCAGCCACCGGTCTCGCGCATCTCGGCCAGGACGGCATCATAGTCGGCCGGGTCGGAGATGACGGTAACGCTCGCGGCGTTCTTGGCGGCAGAGCGCAACATGGAGGGGCCACCGATGTCGATGTGCTCGATGGCATCCGCAAAGGTGACCTCGGGGTTGGCGACGGTCTTCTCGAACTCGTACAGGTTGACGACGACCAGGTCGATCAGCTTAATGCCGTGCTGGGCGGCCTCCTGCATGTGCTGCTCGGAATCGCGGCGGGCCAGCAGCGCGCCGTGAACCTTGGGGTGTAGGGTCTTAACGCGGCCGTCCATCATCTCGGGATAGCCCGTGAACTCCTCGATGGGGGTTACGGGAACGCCCGCGTCCTCGATGGCACGAGCCGTGCCGCCCGTAGAGATGATCTCGACGCCAAAGTCATCAACCAGCGTCCGTGCGAAATCGACGACACCCGTCTTATCGGTAACCGAGATCAACGCGCGTGCGATCTTCACATCAGATCCCATGCAGTCCTCCTGTCTGGTACGCCGCCGTGCTCTGTGAGTCGGTGATACGTCGATCTGCAGCGCTCGCGCAGCGGCATTGAAAATACTGATTCAATGTAGCGCATCGAGCGCGTCGATGCACCCCGCAACGGTCGCATGTGCAGAAAAAGCTTGCGAGCGGAGGGCATGGGCGCAGCGGCGACCGCGGTGAGTTCATGGAACACAGGGGCACCATAATTAGATGCCAATGGCGTGGTAGAACTGTGCTCGATATGCATCCGCAAAAGAAAGAGGCACCATGGTCTCGCGGGTTCTCTACCGACCGTTTGATACCGAAGACTTCGACGCCATCGCGCTGATTCTGCAGCAGCTTTGGCATAACAATTCGGATAACGATGAGTACAACCGCCTTGAGGCCGCGTGCGACCTTGCCTACTGCCTTTCGTCGTCGACGTTTTCGCAGGTTGCCGTAATTGACGGCCAGGCGCGCGGCATTGCGCTCGCGCGTGCGGGACAGAGCTCCGGCGCCACTATCAACGAACATTGGATGGATACCGAACGCGCGCTGCTATCGCAGATGCGTGAACTGGAGCCTGATGCCTGCGCCGAGTATCTCTCGTTTGTGCGTGCAACCATCCGAACCAACAACCGCCTGCTCGAGAGCAGCCCGTTGCCGCACGACAACGAAGTCACGCTGCTCGCCGTCGATCCCGATGTCCACGGCCTGGGCGTTGGCTCGGTTTTGCTCGATGCCGCGGTCTCGTACCTGTCCTCGCGCGGGGCGACAAGGGCGCACCTGTACACCGACTCCAACTGCTCGTGGAAGTTCTACGAGTTGCACGGCTTTAAGCGCACGGCCACGCACCGCGCCAACCGCGAAGAGCGCCGTCACGACATGCCGCGCGAAAGCTTCCTCTACGAACTCGACCTAACAGCCTAGCCCAGGCAGCCACACCTAGTCATTTAAGTCTGTCCCCAATGAGTGGCCTAGGGGGTTTGTAGATAGCCCTGGTCAAAAAACATCAAATATGAGTACTGTTACCTTTTTAGTAGCAGCGATTTGGGACATTTTTGATGCTTGTAGGCATGACGACCAGCTGCATGAGCTGACGTAGCTCCCCAAATGTTCAATGAAATGGGCTCCTAACGAGAAGTACTCTCATTAGGAGCCCATTATTATGTGCAAACATATGTGACTAGCGCAGCAACAGTACTCATATTTGGCATTTTTTGTCCACTGCCCCTTGCGCGAAGGTCCTCAGCGGGGTGGCGCGCGCAGACGTGGTGTAAGAGCGTCCCGAGGTCCGTCGCTGCAAG
>NZ_QSKB01000037.1:0-17157 GCF_003469085.1 Collinsella sp. AM29-10AC | reverse complement strand
CGATATGGCACCGTGGGGACACATGTATGTCAATCTTGGTCTAACAGAGCCTTATTTAATCCCCGTCCCAGAAAAATCATCCCGCGGGGCTTGTGGCTCACGCGGGATGATGGCGTCTTACTTTTTCTTGTCCTGTTCCAGCAGATCGGACGGTGAGCGATCGGGCTTGCCGCCGCGGAAAATCTCGCGGCCATGCAGACGATGCTCCAGGTCACGTTCGGCCTTTTCCTCGTCAATCTTGGTCTGGCTCACCACCGGGTCCTCGATCAGCGACGAAACCGAGTTCACCTGTTTTTGAATGCGCTCGGCAATGGTGTCGTCCATGCTTACGATGCGCATCTTCCAGTCGATGCTCGTGGCGTTGGATGAGCTCTTGGTCCACACAAACGTCAAAATGGCGCTCTGATGACCCCGCGCGGGGAACATGCCAAAAAAGGAATCGTGCTGAATGTTGCTATCCTCGTCGATATAGGCGTGAACGTTATACACCACGCGGTCAATCTTGTCGTTGAGCAGGGCGTTGGTCGCAAGCGCCGCGGCCTGGATCTGCCCGTTGGACAGCAGCTCGAGCTCATTGGCAGACGACGTGTCCAACACCGTCACCTCAACCGTGCCCGTACGCTCATCGGCCTCGTCGACAGAAAAATCGAGCGGGAACTGCGTAAAGCCGTTGCCCCATTCGAGTCCACCCTTGAGCGCGGTCGAGACGGTATCCACCGAAACGCTCTCGGACAGGTTGGCGGTATTCAGACGGCGCATCACGCCGTAGCCGATCTGCATGCCCACGATCAGCACCAAAATACCAATGACTACGGCCATCGCGGTCTTCGTAATGGTATGGCTCACCTGCGAGCCCGAAGGATCGTCCTCGGACAGCGGGTCGATATGTTTTGCCTGGCTCGCGCGGTCCTCGCTGCGCAGCTGCGCTAGCGCCGCTTTGTCACCGCGCTTGGCCGCAGCCTCCTTCTCACGCATGCGCTCGGTTCGCTTTTTGGCAAGCGTGGGATCCAAGACGCCGGATGCATCGATTTCGGAGAATAACTCCGTCACTTCTTCCGGAGTCAAAGGGTTCTTGTCAGCCATAAACTTCCTGTCATATCAATCAGTCGAGCTCGTGCGCACGCGCACCTTCGAACTGCATTCGATAGTAACGGGCATAGGTGCCGCCACGGGCGAGAAGCTCCTCGTGCGTGCCACGCTCCACAACGCGACCATGCTCAACGGTCGCAATCTCATCGGCATGCTTAATGGTCGAAAGGCGATGGGCGATGATAATCGTGGTGCGGCCGCGTGCCAGCTCTTCGAGTGACTCCTGCACCGCCTCCTCGCTCTCGTTATCCAAAGCACTCGTCGCCTCGTCCAAAATCAGGATCTTGGGGTTCTTGAGAAACACACGCGCAATGGCAACGCGCTGCTTTTGGCCGCCCGAAAGACGGCTGCCGCGCTCGCCCACGACCGTGTCATAGCCCTGTGGAAGCGACTCGATAAAGGCATCGATGTTGGCGCGACGGGCGGCCTCGGCGATCTCTTCTGCCGTAGCGCCCGGCTTGCCGTAGGCGATGTTCTCGCCGATTGTTCCGTCAAACAGGTAGACATCCTGCTGCACCAGGCCGATGGCGCGGCGCAGGCTCTGCTGCGTCACATCGCGCACGTCCTGGCCGTCGATGCTAATGGATCCGGCAGCCACGTCATAAAAGCGCGGCAGCAGCGAACAGGTCGTGGACTTGCCACCGCCCGAAGGACCAACCAAAGCGATGGTCTGCCCGGGCTTGATGGACAGATTCATATGGTCGATAACGGGACGCTCTTCGGCATCGCCCTCGCCCAGCTCAACGTCCTCGTAGTTAAAGCACACGTCGTGATAATCCACGGCGCCGGCGGTCACCTGCAGATCCGTGGCGCCCGGCTTGTCCTGGATATCCGGCGCGGTCGAGAGTACCTCGTCCATGCGCTTAAAGCCGGCGATGGCCTTCTGATACGTTTCGGCCGAATTGACGAGTGTCTCGAGCGGCGTGCAGAACAGCGAAATATAGAGCGCAAAGGTCGCCATATCGACCGCCTGCAGCTGTCCCTGGGCGACCAGCCAGCCGCCCAGCAGTACCACGATCACATAGAGCACACCCGAGAGCAGGCCATACGTCGCAGTATAGACGCCCATGGCGTGATACATGTTCTCCTTGGACGAAAGATAGCGATTATTGGAGGCGCGGAACTTGAAGCGTTCGGTCTCCTCATTGGCAAAGCTCTTGACCACGCGCATGCCCGCCAGCGAATCCTGCAGCTGCGCATTGATGCCGCTGATCTTTTTGCGGCTGTCGCTAAAGACCTCGCGCATGCGCATGTTCTGCCAAAACATGATGACCGCAAACGCTGCTGTCACCACAGCCATGGCAAGCGCCAGCACCGGGGCGATGGTAAAGAGGATCACAAACGAGCCGATAATCTCGATGCCGCAGATGATGATCCACTCGGGCACGTGATGCGCCGCCTCGCAGATATCGAACAGGTCGTTGACCACGCGGCTCATCATGTCGCCCGAGCTGTTGCGGTCGAAGTACGCAAAGCTGAAGCGCTCATACTGGTCGAACAGGTCCTCGCGCATCTTGGACTCCATGCGCGCGCCCATCACGTGGCCCCAATAGCTCACAAAATAGCGGCAGGCGCAGCGGACGGCATACATCAGCACCAAGCCCACCGCAATCATGCCGAGCGCCTGCATAATGACAGCCTGACCCTGAGTAAAGAGCCCACCGGTCAAATTGCGCAGAATAATAGGAAACGCAAGGTCAATGGCAGCAAGCACCAGAGCGCAAACAGTATCGGCAACAAAAAGCCCCATCTGGGGCTCGTAATACGAGAGAAACCTTTTAAACATGCAATCCTCGAAGAGAAATAAATAGCGTGAGAAATCCGGTTGAACCGGTCAGGCTGAAAACAAAGCGTCCCAACAAGCATAACGCCGATGTTCTGGCAGCGTCAGCGAAAACGTCCCTAAGCGAGCAAGGTGCCTTGAAAGAGGAGCGACGCGTACTTCGGTACGCGAGCGACGATTGAAAGGCAGATTGCCGCTTAGGGGCGTTTGCAGCGTCGACTCGTTACGCGGTTTGGTAAAACCGCGTAACCTAGAGCTCGGCCCCGCCCAAGCGGTGCGCGATGCTATCGCAGGCCAAGGCGCCCACGACGGTCTTGGCGTCTTCGATCTTGCCGTCGAGCACGGCGTCGATCAGCTCGTGCAGCGGCACCAGGTCCACGTTGACAAACTCGTCATCATCGGGGTTGGGCGCATCAAACTCGAGCTTGGTAGCCAAGTAGATGTGGATGATCTCATCGCAAAAACCGCAGGACGTGACAATCGACGTCAAAAAGCGAATACGACCAGCCCTAAAGCCCGTCTCCTCATGCAGTTCGCGCTTGGCGCAATCGAGCGGGTCCTCGCCTGGATCGAGCTTGCCGGCGGGAATCTCGACCGTCACGCGGTCGATGGCGGTGCGGTACTGACGCACCAGTACGATCTTGCCGCTCTCGGTCAGCGCCACAACGGCCGCCGCACCCGGATGGCGAACGATATCGCGGGCGCTGCGGCGACCGTTGGGCAGCTCAACCTCAAGACGGTGGACGTCGAGGATCTTACCCTTCCAGGCGCACTCCTCCGAAAGAATCTTCTCGTGCAGCTCGACATCGTGCGGGTCGTCATCGCCCAGCACCAGCACCGGCTCGTCAGCGACCTCGCCGCCAGGCTCGCCATCGGCGTGCCCATATACGCGGCTGTCCTCCTCGACGATCTGCGCATCCACGAGCTCTTCGTTCTTCTCGTCCATCCGTCTCATTCCTCTCGGATTTTAGGCATCCCAGGCGTCGCGGCCGCGCAGCGCGCGCAGGCCGATGTCGTGACGCAGGGTCTTGCCCTCAAAATCAATCTTCTCGCAGGCCTCGTAGGCAAGGTTGCGAGCGTTCTCGAACGTGTCACCCAGAGCGGTCACGGCAAGCACGCGGCCGCCGTTGGTCACGAGCTGGCCGTCCACCACGGCAGTGCCCGCGTGGTACACGGTCACGTTCTCCATGGCCTCGGCGTCGGCGATACCGGTGATGACCTTGCCCTTCTCGTAGCTGCCGGGATAGCCCGCGCTCGTCAGGACAACGGCCACGGCCCACTCGTCACGCCAGTCGAGCTCAATCTGATCGAGCTCGCAGTTGGCGCAG
Organism: Collinsella sp. AM29-10AC; assembly: GCF_003469085.1. Lineage (NCBI taxonomy): Bacteria > Bacillati > Actinomycetota > Coriobacteriia > Coriobacteriales > Coriobacteriaceae > Collinsella > Collinsella sp. AM29-10AC. The sequence continues at coordinate 12,957 of NZ_QSKB01000037.1, read as the reverse complement.
GCGAGCATGACCTCAACCAGATCGTTCTTAAGGCGCGGCAGCACGACCTGCGTCTCGGGGTCGCCAAAGCGGGCATTGAACTCCAGCACCTTGGGGCCGGCAGGCGTGAGCATAAAGCCACCGTACAGGCAGCCGCGGTAATCGATACCCTCGGCAGCGAGCTCGGCCACGGTCTGCTCCATGACCTTCACCATGGTGGCGTGCTCCTCGTCAGTCACGATGGGCACCGGGCTGTAGACGCCCATGCCGCCGGTGTTGGGGCCCTTGTCGCCCTCGAGCGCGCGCTTGTGGTCCTGCGAGGTAGCCATGGGGCGCACGGTCTTGCCGTCGGTAAAGGCCAAAAGCGAGCACTCGGGACCGGTCAGCATCTCCTCGATGACCACGGTATTGCCGGCATCGCCAAAGGTGCCGCCAAAGCACTCGCGCACGGCCTCCTCGGCCTGCTCAAGTTCGGTCCCCACGATAACGCCCTTGCCCGCGGCAAGGCCGTCGGCCTTCACGACCAGCGGAGCGCCCTGCTCGCGCACGTAGGCGAGAGCCGAAGCCTCGTCGGTAAACGAACCATAGGCTGCCGTCGGAATGCCCGCACGCTCCATGAGCTGCTTGGAGAACAGCTTGGAGCCCTCCATCTGGGCGCCCTCGGCACCCGGGCCAAAGCAGGGAATACCCGCCGCGCGCACGGCGTCGGCCACGCCCGCCACGAGCGGAGCCTCGGGGCCAATTACCACGAGTCCGCATCCGTGGCTCTGCGCAAACGCCGTCACGGCCGCAGGATCGCAGTCGTCGAGAACAACGTTCTCGCCGCAGCTCGCGGTGCCGCCGTTGCCCGGCGCGATGTAGAGCTTGCCGGCGCGCGGTGATGCTGCGAGCTTAGCTGCCAAAGCATGCTCACGGCCGCCGCTGCCCAACAACAGGATGTCGATGGTTTGAGTGTCCGCCTTCAAGGGTGCCTCCTCTATGGATTAACGGCCCGCTCCACGCGAGCCCTTTGCAAGCAAATATACCCCTCGGCCGCCCGCTTGGGCTGCAAAGGGGTATATCGCAATAACCAAATAGTCCCGATTACTTCCAGAATCGGTTGATGATCTGCTCGCGACCAGCGCCAACGCCAATAAACGTCACGCGGGTGTGTGCCAGATCCTCGATAAACGCCACATAGTCCTGAGCCTCTTGCGGCAGCTCGTCAAAGCTGCGGCAACCGGTGATGTCGCACTTCCAGCCAGGGAGCTCCTCGTAGATGGGCTTGGCGTGCTCAAAGCGCACCTGATGCTCGGGCACGCTCGTGTAGCGCTCGCCATCGACGTCGTAGGCCACGCACACCTTGATGGTGTCGAAGGCCGAAAGCACGTCGAGCTTGGTCACGGCGATGTCGGTAAGGCCGTTGACGCGCGAGGCATAGTTGGCGATAGGGCCGTCAAACCAGCCGCAGCGACGACGGCGACCGGTGGTCACGCCGTACTCGTAGCCCTCCTCGGTCAGCGTGTGGCCGGCCTCGGACTCATAGGAAAGCTCGGTGGGCATGGGGCCCGAACCAACACGGGTGATATAGGCCTTCATGACGCCCAGCACGCGGTCGACGTTCTTCATGCCGACGCCAGAACCGGTAATGGCGCCGCCGGCGGTGCAGTTGGAAGACGTCACGTACGGATAGGTGCCGTGGTCGATGTCGAGCAGCGTCGCCTGGGCGCCCTCAAACAGCAGGTCCTTACCCTCATCGATCATGTTGTTGAGTAGCAGGCTCGTCTCGGTGATGTAGGGACGCAGGCGCTCGGCCATCGGCAGGTACTCGTCGCAAATCTGGTCCACGGTGTAGGTGGGCAGGTTGTAGATGAGCTCGAGCTCAGGGTTCACGCGGGCGAGAGCGGTCTCCAGCTTGTCGCGGAACAGTGCCTCGTCCAGCATGTCCTGCATGCGCAGACCGATGCGGGCCATCTTGTCCTGATAGCACGGACCGATACCGCGCTTGGTGGTACCGATGTTCTTCTTGCCGAGCTTCTGCTCAAAGGCGCCATCCAGATCGATGTGGTACGGCATGATGACATGCGCGTTGCCGCTGATCTTGAGATTCTTGGTGGTGATGCCGTCGGCCTCGAACATGTCGATCTCCTCAAGGACAACCTTGGGGTTGACGACGCAGCCGTTACCGATCACCGACACGTGGTCGGAATACATGATGCCGGAGGGCACCTGGTGCAGGCCGTACTTCTTGCCGTTGACGACGATGGTGTGACCGGCGTTGTTGCCGCCCGAGTAGCGCACGACAGCATCGAAGTCGCCGGCGACCAGGTCGCAAATCTTACCCTTGCCCTCATCGCCCCACTGGGCACCGACCAAAACGGTTGACGGCATGTTTACTCCTTACATTCATGGACTGTCTACGCGCCACGCCGGCACGCAGAAGCACAAAACATTCCTAGTATACCCGTGCAACGGGCGCCTGTCCTACTCCTCGGCATGTGCCCCATCAAGCTCATAGAACTTGGTGGATGCCGGCAGGAACATCAGGTCGACGTCGCCGATCGGGCCCGAACGGTTCTTGGCCACGACGATACGCGTAACGCCCTCGTCGGGTCGATCGTCGCGCGAGGCTTCGGCCTCGTCGGCGGAGCGGTCCAAGAACATAACGATATCGGCGTCCTGCTCGATGGAGCCCGATTCACGAAGGTCGGAAAGCTGCGGGCGCTTGCCGGTACGGGATTCGACCTGACGCGAGAGCTGCGACAGCGCAATGAGCGGGATCTTGAGCTCCTTGGCCATGATCTTCAGACCACGCGACATCTCGGAGACCTCGACGGTACGGCTCTCGGAGCGGCGTCCCGGCGGAGGACTCACCAGCTGCAGGTAGTCCAGGATGATGATGGCCTTCTCCTTGTTGTGGAGCATGCGGCGGCTCTTGGCGCGAATCTCGGTCACTGTGGTGCCGGGCGTATCGTCAATCAGAATATCGAGCTTGGACAAGGTCTGCGTGGCCTCGTTGATATTGGCCCACTGCTCGGGGCTAATGCGGCCCATGCGGAAGTCACTGATCGAGATCATGGCGTAGGCGCAGATCAGACGCTGGGCAATTTCCTTGCCCGACATCTCCAGCGAGAAGAAGCCGACGGTATAACCAGCGGCGGCAGCGTTGAGCGCCAGATTCAGGGCGAACGACGTCTTACCTACAGCAGGACGGGCGCCGATAATGATGAGCTGACCCTCGCGAAAACCCATGAGCATGCGGTCGAGCGACGGGAAACCCGTGGGCACGCCCGCAGCCTGGCCGCCGGCCTGGCACACTTCCTCGGCCTCGTTATAGGCCTCGACCATAAACTCGGTCAGCGTCTTGTAGCTCGACTTGACCTCGCGCGCCGTGACCTTGAGCAGCTTGCTCTCAGCCAGCTCCACGACCTCTTTGGTATCGGTGGGGGCGTTATATGCCAGCGCGTTGATCTCGTTGGTGGCGCCGATCAACTCACGCAGCATCGAGTCGCGGCGAACGATGGCGGCATGGTGCTGCCAGTTCACGAGCGACAGAGTCTGACCCATCAGCTCCAAAATGTACGCCTCGCCGCCCACGGCATCGAGCTTGTTGATGCTTCGCAGGTAATCGATCAGCGAGATGGAGTCGATGGGAATGCGGCTGTTGTACATATCGACCATCGCGGTATAGATGGTCTTATGAATGGGCCGGTAGAAGTCATCGGGCTGCAGCTCGACCTGGGCCTCCTCGACCACCTCGGGCGATAGCAGCATAGCGGCCAGTACATTGGCCTCTGCATCTTGGTTTTGGGGAAGACCCAACTTTGAGCCGCGGTCCTCAACCGTCAGCCCGGTCTCCCTATCGTCGTATGCCATGAGCATCCTCATTCATATCGCTTGCGAGCATCCATAGTATCAGCCACGGTCCCAAAACGCGCCACGCGCCGCCAATCATCACCGAACGAAACGGATGAACGGTCCCGTATATAGGACTTCGACGCAACGTTCACCATGACACTCACTCAACGCAAAAAACAAAAGGGCGCCCCGGTTTCCCAGAGCGCCCTTCTTAGAACAAGATTGTTGCGTTGCAGCAAATGCTACTCGGCAGCAGCCTCAGTCTCGACCTCGGCGGTCTCGGCCTCGGCGACCTCAGCGGCCTCCTCGACCTCAGCCTCGGCAGCGAGCTCCTCGGCGGTAACGCCGACGAGAACGACAACCTCGGCCTTGATCTCGCGGTACAGCGAGATGGCAACGGTGTGGGCACCGGCAACCTTGATGGGCTTACCGAGCTCGACGCGCTTGCGGTCGATGTCCATACCGAGCTGAGCCTTGATGGCGTCAGCGATCATAGCGGCGGTAACGGAGCCAAAGAGGATGCCCTCGTCGCCGACCTTGACGTCAACGGTGACCGTCTTGCCCTCGAAGGCAGCCTTGGTCTCGTTGGCGGTAGCCAGACGGACGGCCTCGCGCTTGGCGATGTTGTTGCGACGCTCGTCAAGCTGCTTGAGGTTGCCCTTGGTGGCGGCAACAGCGAGCTTCTTGGGGAACAGGAAGTTCTCAGCGTAACCCTGAGCGACCTCTACGACGTCACCCTCGCCGCCCTTGCCCTTGATCTCATCGAGAAGAATAACCTTCATGATGCGTCTCCCTTCTTAGCCGCGGTCGCGGTTGCCACGAGAGGAAACCACGGGGACGGTGTACGGCAGGAGAGCCATCTCGCGGGCGCGCTTGATGGCGTTGGCGATGTCATGCTGATGCTGCGTGCAAGCGCCAGTGACGCGACGGGGCTTGATCTTGCCACGGTCGGTCATGTACTTACGGAGAAGCTGAGTGTCCTTATAGTCGATGAACTCAGTGTTCTCCTTGCAGAACTGGCAGTACTTACGACGCGGCTGACGTGCAGAAAAATCATTAGCCATGTCAAAATACCTTTCGTTTGGCAACTTCGGCGAACCGAAGCCGCCTCTCACTCAAAAATAGGTGAACAACCCTTAGAACGGGATGTCCTCATCGTAGACGTCGACCGCGGGCGGCGTGGCCACCGGTGCGGCAGGACGTGCTGCGGGCGCGGGAGCTGCGGGGGCGTAACCGCCCTGATCGTAGCCACCCTGGCCACCACGGGAGCTCATAAACTCGATCTCATCGACGATGACCTCAAGCTTGCTCCGGCGCTGGCCGTCGCGCTCCCAAGAGCTGTAGCGCAGCTTGCCCTCGATCGCGACCTTGTTTCCCTTTGCCAGGAAACGGCTCACGGCCTCGGCGCGGGTGCCGAACATAGTGCAGTCGACAAAGTTGGGATAGTCCTCCCACTCGCCAGTCTGCGCGTTGCGGCGACGATCGTTCACGGCGACGCCAAAGGACAGAACCTGGGTTCCGCCGGCGGTGGCGCGCAGCTCGGGATCGCGGGTGAGGTTACCGGTGATGTTCACTCGATTGATGCTCATAACTCACTACTTCCTCTTGGGGCACAAGCCCAGTCCAAAACGACAGTCTTACTCCTGGTCGTCGCGACGGACGATCATGTGGCGGACCACAGCGTCGGTGATGCGCAGGACGCGATCAAGCTCGGCGATCTGGGTAGGATCTGCGTGGAAGTTGATGAGGGTGTAGTCACCATCGGTGAGGTCGTTGATCTCGTAGGCGAGCTTGCGCTTGCCCCACTCGTCAACGGAGTCGACCTTGCCAGCGCCCTCAGCGATCGTGGTATCGATACGCTTCATAACAGCGAGACGAGTCTCGGGGTCGAGCGACGGGTCAACAAAGAACAGCAGTTCATAAGCCTTCATATTGTCACCTCCTCTGGGCAAATGTGGCTTCAGGTCGTGAAGGTGCGCCTGAAGCAGGAAAAGACTTGGTAATAATATCTTTCAACCTCCTAGGCTGCAAGAATATGCAGCTACAACCTCATGACCTCCACATATGCCCATACTCACACGACGTTTCATGCGCATTCCAACCAAATGCTGACCAAAAGCTTGACGGATCTGTTGACAAGATACGGTGCCGTGGGGACAAGCTGAGCCAAGCCGCAGGTCAGCGGGCACAAGGCTGTGGTCGCAAAATGCATACCAGTGGCCCACAGCACCACCCAAAGATTTTTAAATTCATTGCCAAGTCGCTTATGAATACCCTTTTTTGAACAATTGAGTTGATCAACCACGCTGGTCGGAAGCCGTTTTTTGGCACCTCAAGCCCCACTGCAGCGCCAAGCACGGCCAAGCGTTTTAAAAAATGCCAACTTTTCTGTTTGCACTTTGCGATTCCTCGTGTATACTGACTTTCGCATTTAACGGAGAGTTGTCCGAGTGGCCGAAGGAGCACGATTGGAAATCGTGTAGGCGTCAAAAGCGTCTCCAGGGTTCAAATCCCTGACTCTCCGCCAGTTAATTCCAAAGCAGGCCTTCGAGCCTGCTTTGTTTTTACCCCACGCGGAGGGGTGGCAGAGTGGTTGAATGCGGCGGTCTCGAAAACCGTTTGGCCTGTATAAGGTCACGAGGGTTCGAATCCCTCCTCCTCCGCCATTTTGGTTGAGAAAGCTCCCGAAAACGGGGGCTTTTTTGTTTAGAGTCCCTTACAAGCAAATACGGCGGAGGAGGAGGGATTCGAACCCGCCAGGGCGCGGAGCGTAAAGAAAACGCGCCAGTGGCGCGTTTTTAGCGCAGCGCGGTCGGCGTAAGCCGACCGGATAAATTTTGAGCTCCGCTCAAAATTTGGACATCCATCCTATTCAGCCACGTCCCCCATTGCTTTCGATTTCACCTTGAATCTCAAACATGTACATCACCCTCCAAAAACGACATTTTTCGGCATCTTTGGAGGCTGATGTACATGTTTGGTACCCATGACCGTTCCCAGTCCCTACCGTTTGCCGAGCAATAGGGTCTCAATCGCCGCCAACCATGTACTATGTACGGGCATTGTTCAAACCCGAGAATCAAAGGACCTCATCTTGCCCGTCGTCGCCGCTATGACTGTTACTTCACACGCCTCGGATGCCATGGTCGCTATCCCATTTTGGCTCGAGATGTTCGCCGTCGTCGCGGCTTCAATCTCGGGCGTGTTGGTCGCGCGCGAGCACAAACTCGACCTGGTGGGTGCAGTTGCGCTCGCCGTGGTCTGTGGCTTGGGCGGCGGTCTTTTACGCGACATGACGCTGCAGGTGGGCAACGTCTACATCCTCAACCAGCCAATGGCGCTGCCGCTTTCCATTGCCACGGCAGCCATCATCTATATTTTCCCGGCAATCGTCGACAAGCCCGAAAAACTCATTCCCCTGCTCGACATCATCTCGGTCGGCATCTACGCCGCCACTGGAGCAGACAAGGCGCTGGTCTACGGCTTTGCGCCGGCGGTGTGCATCATGATGGGCTTTTTCACCGCGGTGGGCGGTGGCATGTTGCGCGACGGCTTTATGGGCGTGGTTCCGGGCATTTTCCAACGTACTAACTTTTATGCCATCGCCGCCATCGCCGGATCGACAAGCTATGTGTGTCTCGTTATGAGCGGCATCATGAGCAATGTCGCCGCGCTGGTCGTATGCGTTGTCGTGACCATGGGTCTGCGCTGGCTCTCGCTGCGCTTTGACATCAAAAGCCCCACCGAAGAGGACATCGCGCGCTTTTTGCACCGCAAAAAGTAGATTGCGCGGGCTCATCCTTCGAAATACAACCGAGAGGTTCTTTTAGAGCGCCCACGCGTTGGGTACCCTGTTAGATGCATATCGAGCATCTAACGAAGGATTCACTATGCCCCGCAATCAATTCCCGTCGACCCAGCGCTGTAAAGCGTGGGGCCGCATCACCATCCTATTCGCACTCATCGCGCTGGCGATCACCGCGCTTCCCACGGCGTCGTTCGCCGGCACGGACACCGCAGGAAACGTACTTGCGACCGACAATGACGCCAATCCGTCCGGCGTCGAAGGTGACCTGTACTGGGCAGGTCAGAGCCTCAACCTGAACGACACCTCCATCCACCGCGATATCATCGCCGCGGGCGATACCCTCTCGATCCGCGACTGCACGGTGGGTGGCGCCGTCCGCTTGGCGGCGCGTACCATCGACGTTGCCAAGACCACGGTTGATGGCAGCGTGACCGTCGCTGGCCAGCATGTCGTGCTCAATTCCGACAGCACCGCCAACTGCTTCTACGCGATAGGTGAGACGGTTGCCCTGCGAGGCTCTACCAAGTCGGCAGCGCTTGCGGGCGACACGGTGACCATCGATGGCACCGTCGATGGCGATGTCGAGGTTTGGGCCGACAAGCTCATCCTGGGCAAGAACGCCCGCATCACCGGCACCGTGAACGCTCACGTCTCCGAGGACCCCGAGCGTGCCGCGGGAGCCGAGGTCGGTGCGCTCAAGATCGACCGCACCGAGAGCGAGGATACTTCCACCGTTAACGATGTCATCGGCGGTATCGTCGCCGCGGCACTCTCGACCTGCTTTGTCGCCCTACTGCTCGAACTCGTCTTTCCGCGCGCAACCGCCAGCGCCGCCGGCATGCTCCACCAGCGCCCCATGCCCCTGTGGGTGAGCGGTCTTCTGGGCACGATTGCTATCGTCCCCGCCGTCCTACTGCTAATTATCTCTATCGCTGGTCTGTCGCTTGCCGGAGCCCTCATGTGCGGTGTTATTGGCATCGCGCTGGTGTCGAGTGCCTTTGCAGGGTGCGCGATCGCGCGCATGGTCGGACACAGCCAGAACCGCTACGCCATGGCGGCCGCCGACGGCGTGATCGCAGGTGCACTTACGGCAATCCCCCTCGTAGGCGATTTCATCAGCGGCGTAGCCTTTGTCTTCACGCTCGGCTACGTTATCCAGATCATCTGGCGCAACGCCCACCTCAAACCGCAGCAGCCGGCTAACACGCCAGAACTCCCCACCGCTTAGCAGCTAACCACCACAAAGGGGCCAGGTACCTTTGTGGTGGTGCAAGCGAACCTGTCCCCCTTGCACCAAAAAGGGCGCCGACCATCTCGGTCGGCGCCCTTTCTTGTTAGACGCTATAAAACCCAGCGCTTATTTGTTGACCTGACCGGCGCGGACGGCAGCCTTCTTGCGGTCGGTGGCGTTGAGCAGACGCTTGCGCAGGCGAATGTTCTTGGGGGTGATCTCGACCAGCTCGTCGTCGGCGATGTACTCCAGCGCCTCCTCCAGCGAGAAGGTGCGGGGCGGCACCAGCTGGACGGAGATATCGGAGGTCGAAGAGCGCTGGTTGCCCAGGTTCTTGGTACGGGCAATATTGACGACCATGTCGCCGGCCTTGCTGCGCTCGCCCACAATCATGCCCTCGTAGCACTCAGTGCCCGGCTCAACGAACAGCTGGCCGCGCTCCTGCAGCGTACCCAGAGCGTAGGCGACGGCCTTCTCGGTGGTCATGGAGATCATGGCGCCGTTCTGGCGGTTACCGATCTCGCCGGCATAGGGGCCGTACTCCAGGAAGGTGTGGTAGAACACGCCCTCGCCGTGGGTGACGTTCATGATGCGGTTCTTAAGGCCCATGATGCCGCGCGTCGGGATCTTGAACTCGAGGTGCGTCACGATGCCCGAGGTATCCATGCTCGTCATGATGCCGCCGGAGGTGCCGAAGACCTCAACGACCTTGCCCGAGTACTCGTCCGGGCACTCGACGACGGCCTGCTCGACGGGCTCCATCTTGTTGCCGTTCTCGTCCTTCTTAAACAGAACGCGGGGACGACCGACCTGGAACTCAAAGCCCTCGCGGCGCATGGACTCCATCAGAACGGACAGGTGCAGGATGCCGCGACCCGAGACCTCGACGCCGCTCTTGTCCTCGAGCTCCTCGATCTTCATGGTCACGTTGTTCTCGGCCTCGTTGAACAGGCGCTCCTTGAGCTGACGGGCACCAACGATGTCGCCGTCGCGACCGACGAGCGGGGAGGTCGAAGCCTCAAAGACGATGGACAGGGTCGGCGGGTCGATCTCGATGGGCTCGAGCTCAACGGGGCTCTCGGGATCGGTGTAGACATCGCCGATATCGGTGCGGTCGATGCCCACGACGGCAGCGATGTCGCCGGCGCCGACTTCCTGACACTCGGTGCGGCCCAGGTAGTCGAAGGTAAAGAGCTGTTTGACGGTAGCGGTGGCGCTGGAGCCATCGTTCTTGACAACCAGGATCTGATCGCCCTGGTGAATGGCGCCGGAATACACGCGACCGATGCCGATGCGGCCGACAAAGTTGGAGTGGTCGATGGTCACACACTGCATGGCCAGCGGGGCGTTCTCGTCAACCTCGGGGGCGGGCATGTCGTCGATGATCATGTCGAGCAGCGGATACATGTCCATATTGCCGTCCTCGGGGTCATGGCGGGCAAAGCCGTTGACGCCGCTGGCGTAGATAACATGCTCCATGGCAAACTCGAGCTGGTCGTCGGTGGCACCCAGATCGGCCATGAGGTCCAGGCAGTCGTTGTATGCCTTCTCGGGGTTGGCGCCCGGACGGTCGATCTTGTTGATGACGATCATGATCTTGAGGCCGGTGTCGATAGCGTGACGCAGCACGAAGCGAGTCTGGGGCATGGGGCCCTCAAAGGCGTCGACCAGCAGCAGAGCGCCGTCGGCCATGCGCAGCACGCGCTCGACCTCGCCACCAAAGTCGGCGTGGCCCGGGGTGTCGATGACGTTGATCTTGACGTCCTTGTACTCGATAGAGATGTTCTTGGCGAGAATCGTGATGCCGCGCTCGCGCTCCTGGTCGTTAGAATCCAGGACGCGGTCCTCGACCTGCTGGTTGGCACGGAAGGCGTCCGTGGCACGCAGGAGCTTGTCGACCATCGTCGTCTTGCCGTGGTCGACGTGGGCGATGATGGCGATGTTCCTCAGATTGTCTACGCGCATGTAGTTCCCCTATCTTCTATCCATATACAAACGGCACGCGTATGCGGCCCGCCCAGCGATACAACGCTCAGCGGGAATATTGAGCCTTTTACCGAAAACTCGTTTATTTTAGCGATTTTAGATGAGAGGGGTTTCCTCACCTGCAGGTTCAGGGTCGCTCCACATAAAACCATCGCCGGCGCCCATGCCCTCATACAGCACATATGCCGAAAAACCGCTCTCGAGCGTAGTCTCAAAGAAGCTCACGAGCAGAGCGTCGTGGTAGCCTCCGTCAATCTCGACGCAGCCGGTATAGCCGATGGCATAGCGGGCGATACGGCCCAGGCCCTCGTCCTTAAGACCCATCTTGTGCTCGGAGATAAAGTTGGTGGCCGCCTCGAGGCACGCCTCTTCGCCATCCTCATCGAGCGCCGCCAGATAACGGTTGGAAGCAGCGTCCTCAATTGCCACGACCACGCCAGGGTTTTCACCGGCGGCAAGGTCGTCCAAGAACGCGCCGATCAGGTCACACACCATGGCGTCGAGCTCGGCGGAGACGTTACCGGCGTCCTGCATATCCTGTGCCATCTTTAGACCTTCCCATCGAGTCTGGCGTCGTTACAGTTCTTGTGCCTCGGCAGCGATCTTGGCGGCAGCGTCGCGGGCGCGCATCATATCCATCGCGCGCTTGTCGAGTACCTTGATCTGGTTGGTCAGCATTACTGCATCGACCACACCCCAGATTACCAAGCCTGTTGAAATCGAAAACCCAAGCGCACCAACTGTACCACGAAGGCGCGAGCAGATTGCCGCGACAAGGGCGGAGACGACAACCATCTTGATAAACGAGCCGCGGCGCTCGCGAAGCGTGCGGGCCTGCGTCACATAGGCAATGCGAGCCGCCTCGGATGCCTCCGAGCGCATCTGGGCTTCACGCGCGATGGCGGCCGCTTCAGCCGATACGCGGGTACCCATCAGCGACCTCTCCGCTCGCGTGCCAGACATTTAGAAATCATCGGGGGAGAGCGTATGGACGAACTCGTCGAACTTCTCGAACTCCTGCTCGTCGTCGACTTCCTCGGCATGGGCAGAAACGGTACCCAGGCGATTCATGATGTCGTCCTCCACAAACATGGGAGCATTGCTGCGCACGGCAAGGGCAATGGCATCACTGGGACGGGCGTCGATCTTGCGCTCGTCACCATCGGCCAGTACGACAATCGTCGCGTAGAACACCGGCGGCGCGGCGCGAACGATCTCGATGCGCTCGAGCTTGGCGCCCAGGGCGTCGACGGTGTCGAGCAGCAGGTCATGGGTAATCGGGCGCTCGGCGCGGCCGCTATCGATGCCGCGGCTGATGGCAGCAGCTTCAAACGAACCAGTCTGAATGGAAAGGGAACGCAGCGGCGCGGGCGAGTCCGATTTGCTGCTGCGCTCACGAAGTACGATAAGCGATGGCACGGGACCGGCGGCCATGACGATGGTCTCTATGTCGACACGAACCATGGAACACCTCCGGTACGTAGCGGTTAACACGCGGCAGCCCGCCGCATTGAATAGCTATACTACCCAAACTTTCGCACAGCACACAAAATCAAAGTAGTTAATTTGGGGCGGGGCTTTTTTGACTACTTTCAGTAGGTAAGAAAAAAGCCCCGAGGCAACGCCCCAGGGCTCTTCACAGTTTTGATGGTGGACCTGACAAGATTCGAACTTGTGACCTCCCGGTTATCAGCCGGACGCTCTAACCAACTGAGCTACAGGTCCATCATGGTGGAGGTTAGGGGGATCGAACCCCTGACCTCAGGCTTGCAAAGCCCGCGCTCTCCCAGCTGAGCTAAACCCCCACGGAGACAGTAATAAACACCCCAGCGGCGACTCGGCTCTCGCTGGGGTGTTTATTGCGAAAGAAAGTGGTGGACCTGACAAGATTCGAACTTGTGACCTCCCGGTTATCAGCCGGACGCTCTAACCAACTGAGCTACAGGTCCATCGCGCAAGGGATATATTAGACGAGTCGTTACGCGCGCGTCAACAACTTTTTTGAAAATCTTTGAGGGGTGTCGGCCCCGGCTGCCCGGCGGCATGCGAAGTCGCCTGCTCGGACAGTCCTGCTCGCACGGAGAGCACATTAAGTGCTCTCCGGCTCGTGCGGAAC
>NZ_QSKB01000036.1:0-18178 GCF_003469085.1 Collinsella sp. AM29-10AC | reverse complement strand
CTTACACCACATCTCTGCGCGCTACCTGGGCGGCAATGAAGTTGCGGCGTAATGGGAAGCGTTTCGCGGCCTTTTGGCTAAAACGGCCCCTTTTCCGCCGCGACTCCTAAAAAGACGCCGGCGCGCCTTGAGTTGCGGCGCGTCGGCGTGATGGCTTTGTTGTGGCTGGGTGTACTTCGGTTGTTCGACGGCTTTGGCATGTCCGATCTTGCCAGGCAAGCCTTGTTACCGTTTAACGTTTGCCCAGATAAAACCTGCCAAAATAAACCTGTCCCTAATTGGCAGGTTGGTAGCGGGGGCAGTAGCTGATGGCGATGGCATCGACGCCTACATGGGTGGCGATGGTGCAGCCGATGGGGCCAGTGCCGGCGTCTACGTAGTCCTGGCCCGCGAGCGCCTCGTTGACAAGTTCCTGCTCCTCGGCGGCGCCGGTCGTGAGCACGCGCACGCTTGAGCCCGGGTGCTCGTCCAAAAACGCGAGGCAATCTGCCATGGTGTTGGCGACGATGCGCTTGGCGCCGCGGCCCTTTTTGATTGCCTTGATCTCGCCCGATTTCCACTCCGGCGAAACGGCCAGGCGAATGTTGAGCATCTGCGTCAGCTGGCCGGCGAGCTTGGGGGCGCGGCCGTTTTTGACCAGGTTCTCGAGCGTGCGGGGAATCAGCAGCAGGTGGGCTTCGGGCAGCGTCGCGCGGATCTGCGCCTCGGTCTCGTCCAAGCTGCGGCCGTCCTCGCGCATGGCAAGCGCGTACTCCACCAGCAGGCCCTCGGCGCCCGAGCCGGTGCGCGAATCGATGCAGCGCACGTCGAGCTCGTGGGTCTCGGCGACCAGGCATGCGTTGGAATAGCAGGCGGACCACTCGCTGCACAGCGAGATAAAGATCGCGCTGTCGTGGCCATCGGCGCGTACGCGGTCAAACAGCGCCTTGAACTCGCCGGCGCTCGGCTGCGAGGTGTGCGGCAGCTGCTCGGAGCCGGCCATGCGGGCGACGTATTCCTCGGCGGTAATCTGCACCTGGTCGAGCAGGTCCTCGCCCTCGATAATCACATGCAGCGGAATCACGTAAATGCCGAGCTCTTGGGCACGGGCGGGGGAGATGTCCGACGTGGAGTCGGTTATGATGGCAAAAGACATAATTGCACCTTTCGTTGGGGCGCGGCAGCGCCGCCTTCTGAAAGCAAAGTGCGACAAGTATAGTGGAGTTGCTCTACATTGCTAGGTTCAATTGTTGAATAGTCAACAGTTTGAAGCGGTGGTGTGGAAATCATCAACTGGGGAAGAAGGGTGCCGATGGCGGCATTGCAACTTTGCGAGCGGCCGGTTGTGCTGTTCGATTTTGACGGCACGGTGGCCGATACGGGTCGGGCAGTGATGACCTCGACGCGCAAGACGCTGGCTGCGCGCGGGTTTTCGGAGACGCAGATGGGTGATCTGCGCCGCATGATCGGGCCGCCCCTGTGGAAGAGCTTTCACGACTTTTACGGCTTTTCCCGCGAGGAGTCGCTTGTGGTGGCCGATGAGTACCGCGCCTTTTTTGATGAACTGGGACCGGAGGAGTATCCCGTGTTCAATGGGGTCCCCGAGCTGCTGGATGGGTTGGTCGCCCAAGGCAAACGTATGGCCGTGGCGACGTCGCGCATGGAGGCCAAGTGCATCGACATGGTGCATGAGCTCGGGCTCTCTCAGTTTGAGGCGGTGATTGGCATGAATCCGCCGCAGGGACGCGAGACCAAGGCCGATTCGGTCCGCGATGCCCTGGCGGCGCTCGGCGCGACGGCCGACGATGCCGTGATGATCGGCGATCGCTTTAACGATGTGGAGGGCGCGCACGTAATGGGCGTGCCGTGCATCGGCATCTATTCGGGCGCGGCGGCGCCGGGCGAGCACGAGGCGGCGGGTGCCGATGCGGTGGTGCACTCGGTGGCCGAGCTTGCTAAACTTTTCGCTATCTAATGACGTAATGTGAGGGGCGAGCGCGCTCGCCGCTCATTGGTAAGGAGGTCGTCCATGAATCAGGTGGAGCAGAGCGTCGCCGAGTATGTCGACGAGGTCTGGGAAGATGTCGTCGCCGATATCGAGCAGCTGGTGAGCTATCCGTCCGTGGCAGTTTCTGCCGATGCAGAGCCCGGCGCGCCGTTTGGCCGCCCGGTCCGTGACGCGCTCGACTGTGCGCTCGGCATCGCGCAGAAGCTCGGCTATCAGACGAGCGACGACGAGGGCTATGTGGGCATTGCCGATATTCCTGGCCGCGGCGACAAGCAGCTCGCGACCATCTGCCACGTGGACGTGGTGCCCGCCGGCCCGGGCTGGAACACCGACCCGTTTGCGATGGAGCGTCGCGAGGGCTGGCTGCTCGGCCGCGGCGTTATCGACGACAAGGGTCCGGCGGTGCTGTCGCTCTACGCCGGCGCCTATCTGCTCAAGCACGGCATTGTTCCGCGCTACACCTTCCGCGCACTGCTGGGCTGCGATGAGGAAGTGGGCATGTCCGACGTTCACCATTATCTGGAGAACCACGCGAACCCCGACTTTCTGTTTACGCCCGATGCCGAGTTCCCGGTCTGTAATGCCGAGAAGGGCCAGTTTGGGGCGACATTTGTGAGCTCCAAGATCGACGGCGGGCGCATTGTGTCCTGGAGCGGTGCCGAGGCGAGCAACGCCATTCCGTCGCAGTCTATCTGCGAGCTTGCGATTGCCGCCGATGAGCTGCCGGCGCCGGTCGAGAACGGCGACCGCCTGGAGATCACGGCGCTCGATAACGGGCATGCGCAGATTTTCGCCCACGGCATTGGCGGTCATGCCTCGATGCCAGAGGGAACGATCAACGCCGTCGGGCTGATCGTGGCGTATCTGCGCGAGGCCGAGGACGCGTTTGGTGCACGCGACGAGCGCCTGCTGACGCCTGCCGAGCACGAGTTCGTCAAGTTCCTGGCCTTTGTGCATGCGGACGCCTATGGTCGCGGCCTGGGTATCGATGCGACGAGTCCGGCGTTTGGCCCGCTTACCTGCAACGCTGGCGTCATCCGCGTGGCGGATAGCCATATTGAGCAGGTCATCGACGTGCGCTTCCCCGACAGCACGAGTGCCGATACCATCCGCGAGCAGCTCGATCCGCTCGTGGGCCGTTTTGGCGTGACGTGCCGTGTGGGTCGTGCGAAGGTGCCGTTCTCGGTCTCTGCCGACGATCCGGCCGTGAAGGCGCTTATTGATACCTATAACGAGTTTACGGGCAAGCATGCTGAGCCCTTTGCCATGGGCGGCGGCACGTACGCGCGCAACTTTGCCCGCGCCGTCTCGTTTGGCCCCGAGGAGACCGGTCTGGAGCTGCCCGAGTGGGGCGGCCAGATGCACGGTCCCAACGAGTGCGCCAACGAGGAACAGCTCAAGCAGGCGCTCAAGATTTATATCGTGGCGATCTTACGTTTGAACGAGCTTGAGCTTTAAGGCTGCGGCGTTTTAACAACTTAGCACCCCTTTCGTCCGGGCTTTTTAAGTTGCGGTGGAATAGTTCCTAGAATGGGCCATTTGATGGCCAAGCAGGAACTATTTCACCGCAACTTTGTTTTTATTGGTGTAAAAGGCGGGTCATGCTTGGTGGCGGGTTTGTTATTCGTTTGTAAAGCCGAGCCGCGCTTGCGGTAAGGGTCTATCAAAAGCCCGTAAGAAACCGCAGTTGGTGCGGGCGCTGACCGGTCGGGGCCGTATCTTTCCAAACAGCAAAGCGGGCAGGGTGTCCGCGAGTCGCATGTATGAAAGGAAGATCATGCTCGATCAGGCTTATTCTCGTCGTCAGTTCCTCGGCCTCGCTGGTGGTCTTGCCAGCTTCGTGGGCCTCGGCCTCGTTGGTTGCGGCGGCACAGGCGCTTCCAACGCCGCCGACAAGGGCAGCGCCGCTGCTGCCGAGTCCGTCTCGGGCGAGGTGACCTACGACGGCGCCTCCTCGTTCCAGGCGCTCCTCGAGGCCGCTGCCGAGAAGTTCATGGATGCCAACCCCGACGTCTCCGTCTCCGGCTCGGGTAACGGTTCGGGCAAGGGCCTGACCGCCGTCGCCGCCGGCACCGTTACCATCGGTAACTCTGACGTCTTCGCCGAGACCAAGCTCGAGGCCGACCAGGTCAAGAACCTCGTCGACCACGAGGTCGCCGTCGTGGGCATGGGCCCCGTCGTCTCCAAGAACGTCAAGGTCGACGACCTGTCCCTCGAGCAGCTCAAGGGCATCTTCTCCGGCCAGATCACCAACTGGAAGGAGGTCGGCGGCGACGACGCTACCATCGTCGTCCTCAACCGCAAGGCCGGCTCCGGCACCCGCGCCACCTTCGAGGCTGCCGTCTTTGGCGACGAGGCCGTCGACTTTAAGGGCGACGCCGAGCTCGACAAGTCCGGCGACGTCCAGACTCAGATGGGCAGCACCGACAACGCCATCTCCTACCTCGACTTCTCGCACTTCGATGACTCCAAGTTCAACGCCATCAAGGTCGAGGGCGTGGAGCCCAAGAGCGCAAACGTCACCGACGACTCCTTTAAGATTTGGGCGACCGAGCACATGTACTGCGCAAAGGACGCCGACGAGGCCACCAAGGCCTTTCTGGAGTTCATGCTTTCCGACGACGTCCAGGGCAAGCTCGTCGAGGAGCAGGGCTTTATTCCCGTCTCTGCCATGAAGGTCGTCAAGGACGCCAGCGGCAAGGTCTCTGCTAAATAAGCAATCGCCCCGGAAAGGTTTGTAATGGCAAAACAGCTGCCAAAGCGCGACCTTGAGAACGTGGGCCTGGGCGTCACGGGCGCGTGCGTTGCGCTCGTGACGCTTGTCGTTGCCGCGCTCATCTTTATGGTCGCCCAAAAGGGCCTTTCGGCTTTTGTTAAGGACGGCGTCTCGATCGTTGAGTTCTTCACCGGCACCAAGTGGGACCTGGCCAACACGGCCGAAAACGGCCTGCCCTATACCGGCGCCCTGCCCCTGATCGTCACCTCGTTTGCGGTCATGGTGCTCTCCACGCTCATTGCGCTGCCCATCGCCATCGGCTCTGCCATCTTTGCGGTCGAAATCCAGCCTAAGTTTGGTTCCAAGGTCTTTCAGCCGCTTATTGAGCTTTTGACCGGCATTCCTTCGGTCGTCTTTGGCCTGATCGGTTTTCACGTGGTCGTCGGCCTTATGAAAAGCGTTTTCCACGTGAGCACGGGTCTGGGCATCTTGCCCGGCGCCATCGTGCTGGCAGTCATGATTCTGCCGACGATGACCACGCTTTCGGTCGATGGCCTGCGCGCCGTGCCCGACAGCTACCGTCAGGGCTCGCTCGCGCTGGGCTACACCCGCTGGCAGACCATCTGGCACGTGGTGCTCAAGTCCGCCATGCCGTCGCTCATGACCGCGGTCATCCTTGGCATGACCCGTGCCTTTGGCGAAACGCTCGCCGTGCGCATGGTTATCGGCGGCATCGAGGCCATGCCGACGTCGCTGCTGTCGCCGGCCTCGACCATTACCACCACGCTCACCACGTCCATGGCAGTCTATGCCGAGGGCTCGGCCCAGGACGACGTCCTTTGGGCACTTGGCTTGCTGCTGATGGGCATGAGCCTCATCTTCATCCTGATCATCCATCTCATTGGCCGCAAGGGGGCGAAGGCTCGTGGCTAGCACGCGCATCCATATCGATGAGGCGAGACTCGGGCGTGTCCAAAAGCAGGACCGCATCGCCACGGGCGTGCTGACGGCAATCGTCGCCATCGTCATGCTCATCGTCACCTCCATGGTGGCCTATATCCTGTTCGAGGGGATTTCGACGCTGTTTCAGCCGGGCTTTCTCACGCAGCCCTCGCGCGCCAACGGAACCCAGGGCGGCGTGCTCTACCAGCTGTTCGACTCGTTCTACCTGCTGCTGATCACCCTAGTCATCTCGGTGCCCATCAGTCTGGGCGGCGCGGTCTTTTTGGTTGAGTACGCGCCGGACGGGCCCATCCGCGACATCGCCTCCACCGCCATCGAGACGCTGTCCTCGCTGCCCTCCATCGTCGTCGGCATGTTCGGCTTTCTGGTGTTCTCGGTGCAGCTGGGCTGGAAGTACTCCATCATCTCCGGCGCCGTCGCGCTCACCATGTTTAACATTCCCATCCTAGTGCGCGTGATTCAGCAGGCGCTCGAGGACGTGCCGCAGGCCCAGCGCGATGCGTGCCTGGCCATGGGCCTTACCCGCTGGGAGGCCACGCTGCACATCCTGATCCCCGAGGCCATGCCCGCCATCGTGACCGGCATCGTGCTTTCGGCCGGCCGCGTGTTTGGCGAGGCCGCGGCACTGCTCTTTACCTCGGGCATGAGCTCGCCGGTTCGCCTGAACTTCTTGAGTTTTAACCTGTCGAGCCCCACCTGTGCCTGGAACGTGTTCCGCCCCGGTGAGTCGCTCGCCGTGCACATCTACAAGATCTATGGCGAGGGTAGCCCCGAGGCCCAGCAGATCGTCTGGGGCACCGCGGCGCTGCTGATGATTTGCGTGCTGCTGTTTAACGTAGTCGCCCGTATCGTGGGCAAGCAACTGGCAAGGAAGATGACGGCCGAATGAGCGAGATATATGCAATGCCCGCAACCGAGGCGGCCACGTCCGAGACCCAGGACTTTCTGTCGAGTGTGGGGGAGAGCGAGAAGCGCGTGCGCGTGAGCGGCAAGGCCGTGAGCGACGAGGTCGTGCTCTCCACCAAGGACGTCAACGTGTACTATGGCGACCACCATGCGCTGCGCGATACGTCGCTCGACTTTCACAAGGGCGAGATCACGGCGCTCATTGGGCCCTCGGGCTGCGGTAAGTCGACCTTTTTGCGCAGCCTCAACCTTATGAATCGTGAGATTCGCGGCTGCCGCGTGGAGGGCGAGATTAACTACCGCGGGCGCAACGTGAACACCAAGGCCGAGAACACCTACGAGCTGCGTCGGTCCATTGGCATGGTGTTTCAGCAGCCCAACCCGTTCCGCAAGTCCATTCGCGACAACATCACGTTTGCGCCCAAGCGCCACGGCGTCACCGACCGTGACGAGCTCGACCGCATGGTCGAGGAAAGCCTGCGCGGCGCGGCGCTGTGGGACGAGGTCAAGGACAAGCTGGACAAGAGCGCCTATGCGCTTTCGGGCGGCCAGCAGCAGCGTCTGTGCATCGCGCGCACGCTCGCGCTCAATCCCGACGTGATCCTGTTTGACGAGCCCTGCTCGGCGCTCGATCCCATCTCGACGTTGGCGATCGAGGACCTGATGTCATCGATCGTGGCCGACCGCGCCATCGTCATCGTGACGCACAACATGGAGCAGGCATCGCGCGTGTCCAATCGCACGGCATTCTTCTACATGGGCGATATGGTCGAGTACGACGAGACCGACGAGATTTTCCAACGGCCCAAGGATAAGCGGCTGAATGATTACCTCACCGGCATGTTCTCCTAGTCCGGGACATGCTTGAGGCCCGCGGCGGCCATGGTTGCCGTGGGACTGATTGGAGAGGCGGGTCATCTCTTTTGCGAGATGGCCCGCCTTTTGCTCTGCGACCGAAACGACCACCACAAAGGGGACAGGCGCCTTCGTAGTGGTTTGGGGTGGGGCTCGCTGCTATCATGGACAACGTTGAATTTCTACGAAGGAGCAGGGCATATGGCGATTCTTTTGGGATGCGATTCCATCAGCCTAGAGTTTCCCACCAAGCATATTTTCGATAGCGTGACGCTCGGCGTGGGCGAGGGCGACCGCATTGGTATTGTCGGTAAAAACGGCGACGGCAAGTCGACGCTGCTGAGCGTGCTCGCCGGCACGCTGGAACCCGACGACGGACGCGTGACGCACCGCCGCGGCACCACGATCGGACTGCTCGGCCAAAAGGACCAGCTTGTCGACACCGATACCGTACATCATGCCGTTGTGGGCGACACGCCCGAGTACGAGTGGGCCTCGAGCCCCCGCACGCGCCAGATCCTGGCTGGCCTCATTAGCGATGTGCCCTGGGAGGGCACGGTGGGCGAGCTTTCGGGCGGTCAGCGCCGTCGCGTGGACCTTGCGCGCCTGCTGATCGGCGACTACGACGTGCTCATGCTCGACGAGCCCACCAACCACCTGGACATGCGCACCATCAACTGGCTCGCGCGTCACTTAAAGGCCCGCTGGCAGCGCGGTCAGGGCGCCATGCTCGTGGTCACGCATGACCGCTGGTTCTTGGACGAGGTCTGCACCAGCATGTGGGAGGTCCACGACGGCCAAGTCGACCCCTTCGAGGGCGGCTACTCGGCCTACATCCTGCAGCGCGTGGAGCGCGATCGCATGGCCGCGGTTACCGAGGAGCGCCGTCGCAACATGGCGCGCAAGGAGCTCGCGTGGCTAAGCCGCGGCGCCCAGGCGCGTTCCACCAAGCCCAAGTTTCGCGTGGATGCCGCTCGCGAGCTGATTGCCGACGTGCCGCCTGTGCGCGACGAGCTGGAGCTCAAGCGCCTGGCGGTGAGCCGCCTAGGCAAGCAGGTTATCGACGTGATCGACGTGGACGCCGGCTATGCGGATGCCGACGGCGCGCCCAAGCAGGTGCTCTCCGATGTGACCTGGCTTATCGGCGCGGGCGACCGCTATGGTCTGCTGGGTGAGAACGGTGCCGGCAAGTCGACCTTGCTCGACGTGATCCAGGGCAAGATCGCGCCCCTTCGCGGCCGCGTGAAGATTGGCCAGACGGTGCGTTTTGGCGTGCTGTCGCAGCAGCTCGAGGAGCTCGAGCCCTACATGGGCGACACGATCCGCGAGGTGCTCAGCAACTATAAGAAGTACTACGTCATCGACGGCAAGGAGACTTCGCCTGAGAAGCTTTGCGAGCGCCTGGGCTTTACGACGCAGCAGCTCTGGAGCCGCATCGGCGATCTTTCGGGCGGCCAGCGCCGTCGCCTGTCGCTGCTGCTGACGATCCTGGACGAGCCCAACGTGCTTATCCTGGACGAGCCGGGCAACGACTTGGATACCGACATGCTGGCGATTGTCGAGGACCTGCTCGACGGCTGGCCGGGCACGCTGATCCTGGTGACGCACGACCGCTTCTTGATGGAGCGCGTGACCGACCAGCAGTGGGCGCTGCTTGACGGTCATCTGACGCATATGCCCGGCGGCGTCGACCAGTACCTGCGCCTGTGCAACGCCACGGCCGAGGGCGAGCCCGTGGGCGCGCCGAGCGCCAAGACCGGCACGTTCGACACCGGCGCCGCAGCGATTGCAGCCGAAAAGCCCAAGTCGAGCGGCCAGCCCAATGGCCTTTCCAATGCCGAGCGCCAGAAGCTCCGCCGCGAGGTGAGCTCGCTCGAGCGCAAGATGGAGACGCAGCGCGCCCGCGTGGAGGAGGCCGAGGCCGCGATGGCCCAGGTCGATCCCACCAACTACACAGCGCTCGGCGAGCAGCAGGCAAAGATCGACGAGGCCCATGCCGCCATGGACGAGCTGGAGATGGCGTGGCTCGAGGCGAGCGAAAAGCTCGAGGGCGAGGAGTAAACGAGGATGATCAAAGCCGCGTTTTTCGATATCGACGGCACGCTGCTGAGCTTTAAAACGCATCGGATTCCGGCGTCGGCGCAGCAGGTGCTCGACAGCTTTCATGAGCAGGGGATCGCGTGCGTGATCGCCACGGGCCGCCCGACCTATCAGATGCCCGATTGGCTGCTCGACTTGGGCTGGGATGCGTACATTACGCTCTCGGGCCAGCACTGCTTTGATGCCAAGGGCACCTACCGCAGCTGCCCGATCGATCCGGACGACGTCGCGGTGATTGTGGACCAGGTGGCCGAGGGGTGCTACGACTCGCTGTGCATGCAGGGCGAGAACTCGTTTGTGAATCGCCTGTCCGAGCGCGTGGTGGCGGCCGGCAGCAACGCGGGAATCGTCTATCACGAGGAGCCGTTTGACCACGCCTTTGACGCGCCGGTCTACCAGTTTTGCGCGTTTGTGGACCCGGCCGACGAGCATATCGTGGCCGACGCGGTGTCGCATTCGCTCACCACGCGCTGGTGCGACCTGTTCTGCGACATTATCCCCGCCAACGGCGGCAAGGACTTGGGCGTGGCGGCGACGCTGGAGCGCCTGGGTGTCGACGCGAGCGAGGCGATCGCCTTTGGCGACGGCGAGAACGACCTGTCGATGTTCTCGGCCGTGGGCACAAGTGTGGCCATGGGCAACGCGCAGGATACCGTGAAGGCCGCAGCGACCTACGTGACGACCGCCGTAGACGACGATGGCATCTACAACGCCGCGAAGCACTTTGGCCTCGTGTAGCTGCGACCCGGCACTTGGGGACGCTCCTTATCTGCCGGCAGCTGGGGACACTCCTTGCGGGGCGTTCCCATTTTGTTTTCATCTCGCACGTTTTGTGAAACGCGGCTAACTTTTTGGTCAATGCAGTAAGACATGGTCAACTTTTGCGGTAAAGTAAGCCAAGGAAAGTATCCAAAGGCTAACTAGCAATCATCGCGAAAGGCGGCCCATGGCCCTACGTGAATCCGGAGAAGACTATCTCGAATCGATCTACGTCCTATCGGAACGTCAGGGCATCGTGCGCTCGATCGACGTTGCCGAATACTTGGGCGTAACCAAAGCAAGCGTCTCTAAAGCCATGGCGGCCTTGGAGAGCACCGGCTACGTGGAGATGGGCAAACGCGACGTGCATCTGACGGAACGCGGTCTTGAGGTTGCCCGTCAAATGTGGGAGCGCCACTGCTTTTTTGTAGGTCTGCTAGAGGACGCAGGCGTAACGCCCGAGGTCGCGTCGCAAGAGGGCTGCCACATGGAGCACTGCCTGAGCGAGGAGAGCTTCGAGAAGTTGAGGTCGATGTTGGGCCGGGGCGAGGCGACGGATTCAACCTCGGTATCCTAACGGATCCTCAGTAGCGCGGAGTTCACGCAAAGCGCGAACCAGCGACCGGGACCAGCGGCCCTTTCGGCCAAGTCCATTTCAGCAAAGGAGCACCGCCAGCAAGCGATGCCCAAGAACTGCCAGCTACGTCACTGCAGGCCGGGGTCGGGCTTGGTTTTGAAAACAATCCGCAGCGCGAGGCCCGCCTTTCCGTTGCTCCGCAGGAGCAGGAAAGACGGGCCTCATGCGCGAGGACGTTTTCAAAACCAAGTCCGACCCCGGCCGGAGGGACCACGGGTGCTACAGGTTCTTGACACCCATCGCGCGCATGGCGTTCAGGATGGCGATGATCGCCACGCCTACGTCGCCAAAGACGGCAAGCCACATATTGGCGATACCCAGCGCTGCCAGCACAAGGATCAGCAGCTTAATGCCCAGCGCAAAGATTATGTTCTGCCAAACAATCGACATGGTCTTGCGCGCCACGCGGATCGCGCGGGAAATGTTGGACGGCTTGTCGTCCATCAGCACCACGTCGGCGGCCTCGATCGCGGCGTCGGAGCCCATGGCGCCCATGGCAATGCCCACATCGGCGCGCGTAAGCACAGGCGCGTCGTTGATACCGTCGCCGACAAAGGCGAGCTTGCCCTTGCCACTTTCGGCCGCGAGTAGCGCCTCAACGCGCTCGACCTTGTCGCCCGGCAGGAGCTGCGCGTGGAACTCGTCGAGACCGAGTTGCTTGGCCACAGACGCTGCAACCTCCTCGCGGTCGCCCGTGAGCATGACGGTGCGGTTGATACCGGCGGCATGCAGGTCGCGAATCGTTTGCTCCGCATCGGCCTTAACGGTGTCTGCAATCACGATGTGGCCGGCGTACACGCCGTCAACGAGCACGTGGAGGATCGTGCCGACAACCTCACAGTCCGGTGCTTCAACGCCGGCCGCGGCGAGCATCTTGGCGTTGCCAACGACGACGTGCTTGCCGTCGATGGTTGCCGTCACGCCGTGGCCCGCGTCGTTGGCGGAGTCGCTCACGCGCTTGGGGTCGACCTCGCCCTGGTAGGCGTCGCGCACGGACTGCGCGATGGGGTGATCGGAGAACGACTCAGCAAGGGCTGCGACTTCGAGCAGCGACTGCTCGGTATAGCCAGCCTCGGGGTGCACCGCGACGACTGAGAACGTGCCGTTGGTGAGGGTGCCCGTTTTGTCGAAGACGATGGTGTCCACGTCGGCGAGCGTCTCGAGGTAGTTGGAGCCCTTGATGAGAACGCCCAGCTTGGACGCGCCGCCGATGCCGCCAAAGAAACTCAACGGTACGCTGATCACGAGGGCGCACGGGCAGCTGACGACCAGGAAGGTCAGACCGCGCAGAATCCAGTCGGACCAGGCACCGGTGACCAGGCCGCCGCCGAGCGCGAGCACCGCGGCAGCGCCGGTGACGGCGGGGGTGTAGACGCGGGCGAAGCGCGTGATGAAGTTCTCGGTGCGCGCCTTCTTTTCGCTGGCATTCTCCACGAGCTCCAGGACGCGCGCGACGGTGGACTCGCCAAACGGCTTGGTGGTGCGCACGTGGATGAGGCCCGTCATGTTGATGCAGCCGCTGATGATATCGTCGCCGGACTTGGCGGGGCGGGGGACCGACTCGCCCGTGAGCGCGGCGGTGTCGAGCTGGGTTTCGCCCTCGACGATGATGCCGTCGATAGGCACGCGCTCGCCGGGCTTGACGACGATGACGGTGCCGACGGTGATGTCATCGGGGAAGACCTGCTCGAGCGTGCCGTCGGTCTGCTCGACGTTAGCGTAGTCGGGCGCGATGTCCATCATGGCACTGATCGACTTGCGGCTCTTGCCCACGGCGTATGCCTGGAACAGCTCGCCGACCTGGTAGAACAGCATGACAGCGGCGCCTTCGGCCATGTGCGGGTCGGTGTCGGGGAAGAGCACCATGGCAAATGCGCCGATGGTCGCGACGGCCATAAGGAAACTCTCGTCGAAGGCCTTGCCGCGGCGAATGTTATTGAATGCCTTTTGCAGTACGTCGTAGCCGGCAATCAAAAACGGCACGAGGAACAGCACAAAGCTGGCGTAGATGTCGCCCGGGGTGCCGAATGCGGCAGTAAGGGTACCGAGCTCGTCGAGGGCGTACACCACCGCAAAGATGCCTAGCGCTACCAGGATGCGGTTGCGCTTATGCTCGAGTGACTCTTTTTTCTTGCGCTTCTTCTTTTTCTTTTTGGGGTCGGCGGCGGCCATGACTCGTATCCTCCCATTTGAATGTATGAACACTCGCTCATATAACTTCGCGAGCAAAGGCCGCGGCAAGCGCGGCCTTGTAGGTTGGCGTAAACCTGGGCTAGAGAATGATCTCGCAGTCCGGCTCGGCGTCGGCCGTAAACTCTACAACGCGGTTGAGCACCTCGTCGAGCTCGGCGTCGTCGGCCTCGAGCGTCAGCTTCTGGGTCATAAAGTTGACGGACACGGATTTGACGCCCTCGAGCTTGGCAAGTTCGTCCTGAAGCTCGCGCGCGCAGTTGGCGCAGTCGATCTCGTCGAGTTTAAACTGCTTTTTCATGATGGGTTCCTTTCCCTGTTTTGCGGCTTGGGTGCAGGCCGCGCTGGTACCTCGGTTGGTTGCTATTCGCAGATATGGCTCATGCCCTGGTTGAGCATGGTGTAGACGTGATCGTCGGCAAGCGAGTAGAGGATGTTGCGGCCGTCGCGGCGGAACTTGACCAGGTGCGACTGCTTAAGCGTGCGCAGCTGGTGCGATACTGCCGACTGCGAGGTTTCGGTCGCTTCGGCGATGTCGGCCACGCAGAGCTCACGGCCCATGAGGGCATAGAGAATCTTGATGCGCGTGGTGTCGCTGAAGACCTTGAACAGGTCGGCGAGGTCGTAGAGAAGCTCCTCGTCGGGAAGGTCCTCGGGCGAGCAGGTGGTGGGGATCGCGGGCTCGGTGGCCTCGATGTCGGGTTTCGTTTCATCAACGCGGATGCTCATTGCAATATCCTTTCATATGAACATGCGCTCATATAACTTACTTCCGATTATATGAGCGCATGTTCATATGTCAATATCGTTTAGGCAATCCGTCGTACAAAATGATGAGGAAAAGCGGACGAGATTCCGGACTAAGCGGTTTTGATAGGTGATGCCGGGGTGGGTGCCCCTGCGCCGTGCAAAAATTGGAGTATTCTGCAACGATAGGGGGTCTGTTAACTTATCGCAGGCCAAATAATGCAGCTAAAGAGTTGTCTTAGGGTGGTAAACCGATGAGTTCTTCCTCAAATGTTGCCTAACGTTCTCACGCAAGAGTGATTTCGCTTCACTTTTGGATCCACTCGAGGGTGATGGACACCCGGCTTTGCTGAATACTCGCAATTTTGCACGTCGCTAGGGTACCCACCTTGTTAGTCAGCCTAGTTTCCGGCCCCGAAGACCCTGCCCTCGGGCGTGAAGCTGCTTGTTTGGTTGAGTGATGGGCTGTCGAGTCCGACAGTCTGCATGTCATCGATTGCCGGAGCCTTGTTAATCGTCGGATCGTCCAATGTGATGCCTTCGAGCATTGCTTTTTCGAGGTCGATTCGTTGACGCTCTTCGGAATCCTGGCGAAGCTCCTCCTGGATTCGTTTCTTCTCCTCAATAAACCGTCTGAGCACAAACAGTCTCAGGTCCTCTTGCATGATTTGAAAGTCTTTTGGCAGACGCGAGGGGCGTATGCCTTCTTTCCGCTGGATTGCCTCCATGACCCTAACGAAAGAGCTGGCATGCATAAAGGAATAACGGCTGACAGTGATGATTCCGTACCCCATGGACGCAAGCGCATTCTTGCGCTCCTCGTCGATAGCGCGGTCTTCTTCAGCGTCGTGATAAAACCCGTTGTATTCAATATCTGTTCGAGATTTCTTCAGATATGCATCCATAAAGAACTTTTTGCGTCTCGTGAGATTTTTTGCGGCGGCGGTGACCTTCACCTCGTAGTCGGTCTCAATTCCTTTAATGCCAAGCCCTCCTTCGCTTTTGGGCAACGTAAGCATCATGGCAAAGGCCGTTTCCATGGGAGACCGACATCCATCGCGTACACATTGAATCGACTTTCGGGCAAGGGCCAAACCGTCACATCTGGTAATGGAATTAAAGAACTGCTTTAGCCTCTCGGTCGAGGTAAGCGCGAAACGCTCGGTATAGGAGGTTGAAGAGCCGGTTCCTAGGGAATAAGCGCCGCACAGTTCAAAGTAGTACTCCACTAGTTCGCGAAAAGGGAGATAGGTGGCGGCCTGAAGTGCACAAAGCTCAACACCAACAACGAAGATGTCTTCTCCGAGCTCTATAAAGCGTGAGTTTGAGAATCGCTTTGACGAAACGTGGCATTGACAGTTCATCGCGTAGCGCGCGTTCCTGCGATCAAACACCGTTACCTCGAGGGGATCGTTTGCGTCGCGGGCAACATCATGTTTGGCGAGCCATTCTGCGGCTGCGTCGAGGAGTGCTCCGCTGGGGCATGATCCGTAAATTGCGGCAGGGCTGCAGGACTCGATGTCTTTCGCAGACACCGAATGCGCGGCTTGGTAGACCGCTTTTGCAGTGGTATGTGACAATACGATACTCATGGCATATATCGTGTCAGCTAATGCCGTGTTGATGGCGCTGAGTGGAAAAGTCGTTTTAGAGGTCTAACCAAATGCTGTCCAAAAGCTTGACGCAATTATGGGTCGGTACGCCCTAAATAAATGTTTTCGCAGCTTGGCTATAGCATGGAAACACTCAATTGCTGCACATTTGGTATCGGTGCATCGCCATCCGAGTACAAATCACGTGTCGGGAAAGTGCTGAAATAAGTAAAAAATAGGGTTCAGAATTTGTGAAGAGCGGGCCTGCTTATGGAACGTGGGGCGGCCCCGCTGCGGGGTTTCCCGCTGCGAGGCCGCTCGTGAGCAAGCAGTGTTTGTCGCAGGCGTTGCTATTTCGCAAACAGGTTCTTGAGGTTGAACTCGGCTTGGACGGTGCGGAGCATGAGGTCGGTGTCGTCGAGGCCCAGGTGCTGCTCGTTGGCGTCGACGGCGAGGGTGCCGCGGCGGCGCGCCCAGTTCTCGAGCGCAGCGGGCGCGGACTCGCGGGGGAGCGAGCGCACGTCGGCGTCCAGGCTGCGGCAGATCTGGCGCGAGTCGATGACGATGATCTTGCCTGCGCGGCGCGCCTCAGCGTAACCGTCCAGATGAATTTTGAACCAGCTGTCCTCGAAGGCGGCATTATGCGCCATGTACGGGTACTTCTTCATGAGCTTGAGCAGCTGCTTCTGCAGCTCCTTGTTCTCGCGGAACGGCTTTTTGCCGTCGATGTCGTCCCATGTGATGTGATGGATGTTCGATAGCGGCACATCCTCGCCGCGGTAGATGTCGGGCAGGCCGCAGTAGTGTGCCTCGGCGTCATGCGGCACGGCGTCGCTGGTGAGATCCATGATCTCCCAGCCCACGTTGATGATGTAGCCGCGCTCGGGCGCGCGACCGGTGGTCTCGATGTCGATGCCCAGCACCGTGCCTTGGATGGGCTTGCGGGCATAGGCCACGCCGAGTGCGTCGCGGTCGCCGCGGATCTCGCGCATAACGGACGCGGCGGTGCGCTTTTGCATCTTGCCGATGGCGGCGCAGGTGTCGGCGTCGGACAGGCCGCGCGAGAGCGTCGCGGGCGTCACGTTGCGCAGACGCGCCTCGCCAATCTGGTCGCACAGGTCGCGGTTGCGGTCGGCCAGGTCGCGCACGGTGGCAAAGTCGAAGCCGGGGTCGCCCTCGGCGGTAAAGTACTCGGTCTCGAGCACCTTGAGGGCCTCCTCGCCCTTCTGGCGCTCGGACTCCATGGCGCCGTGGTCGCCGTAGATAAACATGGGGATAAACGGCTGGCGCTCGTATTCGAGTGCTTGCGATACGTTCATATGCTACTCCTTGGACGGGCCGCGTTGTGCGGCTCGAGGTTACTGAGTTATGGCGAGATGATAGTTTGCCATAGGCAACTATTGGCACCGCGCCCGGGACAACTACAATACCCTAGTTGACCGCTAGGACTTTTACAATGCTGCCGAAAGACACGAAAGGTTCCGTCCGTCATGGATTTACTGATTGATATTCTGCTCGACGCCGGCAAGGACACGCTGTCGCTGGTGCCGTTTTTGTTGGTGACGTATCTTGCTCTCGAGACACTTGAGCACGTTGCGGGCGACCGCGTCAACGGCGCTATCAAGCGCGCCGGCGCTGCGGGTCCCGTGGTTGGCTCGCTGCTGGGCATGGTGCCGCAGTGCGGATTTTCGGCCATGGCAGCAACGCTGTACGCCGGCCGTGTCGTGACCTTGGGCACGTTGGTGGCGGTGTTCCTTTCGACCTCCGATGAGATGCTGCCGCTGTTGCTTGCCGAGCAGGTTCCCGTGCAGACTATGGCGATGCTTTTGGCTTCGAAAGCGCTGATCGCACTGGTCACGGGTTTTATCGTGGACGCTGCCATTCGCGGCCTGCGCCGTAACGCCCGCGCGCACGCGGCGATTCGCCGTACCGTGCTGGGAACCGCGGCCAATCCGGCCCACGTGAACTGCGCGCACGACGACCACAGCGGCGGTGACATCATCGACGAGGTGGCCGAGGCGGGCGTGAGCGCCGACCACATCCACGAGCTGTGCGAGCGCGACCATTGCGGATGTGATGAAGACGAAGACGAGCACGAACACGGACATGGCCACGATCACGGTCATGAGGGCGAACATGAACACCATGATGGTCACGGTCACTCTCACTCCCACGAAGGGACGCCTGTCCTGTCGATCATCCGCAGTGCGATCTCGCACACCGTGCAGGTCTCGGTATTCATTTTTCTGGTGACGCTGATTCTGGTCGCCGTGCTCGAGACGTTCGGCGAGTCCGCGATCGAGCAGTTCCTGCGCGGCAACGAGACACTCGCTGTCCTGGGTTCGGCGCTTGTCGGGCTGATTCCCAATTGCTCGGCGAGCGTGGTCATTACACAGCTGTATCTGGAAGGCGCGCTGCAACTGGCGCCGATGCTCGCCGGCACGCTCATTTCCGCCGGCGTGGGTTATCTGGTGCTGTTCCGCACCAACCGCAGCGCCCGCGAAAATGCCGTGTTCCTGATCATGATGTACGTCATCGGCGCTGGCTGGGGCCTTATCCTTTCCGCCTTTGGGTTCTAAGTGGATGTTTGGGGCATGCCGTAAAACTAGGACATGCCATAAATTCCACCGCCATGACCTGGGCGTTGGATGCGCGTCAATCGGCAAAACAAAAGGCTCTGTTAGACCATAATTGACATATAGGTGATGCCACCGTGGTATAATTGA
>NZ_QSKB01000035.1:0-20659 GCF_003469085.1 Collinsella sp. AM29-10AC | reverse complement strand
TTCCAGGGCAAGGTAACGAACAACTATTCGGGCAACTCTTGTCTTGGCATTGGCAGCCTTTGGTGGGAGCGATCGGTGAGTCCGTACCGCTCCTACGCCTTCCTCCTTGTCAGTGCCGACGGCGATCCGTCGGCCGGCCGCGTTGCGGCGGGCTCGTATTGCGTCTGTCCCGCTTTCTCCTTCTAAATCCATCTGCATCTATTGAAAAGCCTGCGCAATCCCGCGTGAGCTTTTCTTTTCGACATCCCCCCGCCGTTGCCGCAGCGGCAGTACGTTATTGGCAGGCATTGGGGTTCGGTATGTTTGGCATAGAAGATCATCAACATACTGAAGGGGTAGGTATGGATCAAGTCATCGATGCCATGATGCCGTTCTTTACGCTTGCTATTGTCCTGTTTGGCATAGAGACCGTGTTCGATATGTTCTGGCGCGAGCATAAGAAGGCCCAGCGGGAGCGTGAGCGTGAGAAAAAGCGGGAGAAGCGGCGACAGGAGTACCAAGACCGCCGCATGGCGAACGATGCCGAGCATGCGAAGGTTACCCGAGCCATACGATATGACGTCCTGCGCCGCGACGGGTTCAAGTGTGTAAGGTGCGGACGCGGTAGCGCCGACGGGGTCAAGTTGCACGTCGACCATATCGTCCCCGTCTCGCGCGGCGGTAAGTCGGTTATGGACAACCTCCAGACCCTTTGCGAGGACTGCAACTGCGGCAAGGGAAACAAGTACGTTGAATAGGAGAATCGGATTATGTATCAAACGGTAATCGGCTCGGACGGCAAACTGCATCTCGAACGGCAATTCGGCCACCAGAGGATCGACCTTACCACGGGAGACGTCAAGACGGTCATCCCGGGGTTTGGAGGCATGAACACCGTCATCGATGGGAACGGCACCCATACCGAGATGCAAATCGGTAACATGCGCCAGACGATCGGCAAGAACGGGTTCGACTGGACGCTGTAGGTGGGGTCTGCCGCTACAAATCTGTTTCTAATCGTACGGTATGTTGATTCTGCTCTGATGCTATCTTCGGGACGGGCGGAATCATATTGAACGGGGGTCAGAATGACCCTACTTAAGTTTTACGGTCGGCTGGGTTAAGTTTTGGCTTGTACAAAATCTCAACTCAACGGGCGGCTACTTATGAATACTTACAAGGACGTAACCCGCAGGGAACAAATCGCAGGACGTGACATCGAATCCGGGGACAAGGAACTCGGTGTCCGCATCTGGCGAATCATGCGAAAAAAGGGTCTGAACCAGAGTTCGCTCTCGGAGGCCTCTGGAGTATCCAAGAACATTATCACTCGCCTACTGACGGGTCGCAGAATGACCTCCTTCGAGAATATCGAGAGGATCGCCACGGTGCTCGACGTCTCGCTTGACGAGTTCAGGCCACCTGCACATCGCCCGCGTAAGGAATTTGCGGGTTCAGTCCAGGCAAAGCAAGGGAACAAGGTCGATGCGTCTCGTTCGAATGATGAGCGCGACCTCGAACCTGATGGCATCAACCTCTATAAATAGGAAGCGATTTCGTGAAGAAGTATTTCGTGCTGGTCAATAAGGAAGGCCTGCCATATATCTCCATCAAGCGAGAGCCGAACGATTGCCCGCTCGTCGGCATCTGCTCGGATTTGGCAAGCGCCAAGTCGCTCATGAAGGCATTTCTCGAGTCGCGCGACAAGGGGAAAGGCATTAAGCCAGAATAGCGCGAGATGATTCCAATAACAGTGTTTTAACGGTCGGCCGATACAGTCGACCGTTTTTTATTGGCTCCCCTTTCTGGCGGTTCTCTAAAAACCACCAAGTTATGAAGGAATGTGATTGCCGCAGCGGCACGACATAATTTCTCACTTGACGGAGTCCGATTATGTTCGCCGAGGGAGCGCGCCCCTCGCCTTCTATCGTTCTCAACTGAGAGGATTCATCCAATGGAATTCGTCAACTCCGCCTGCGCCCACGCCGTGGTCGCCAAGAACCAGCTCAAGAACAAGCTCGTGCGTGACTTCCGCGCCGCCCGTGCCGGCGAGCTGTCCGGTCAGGGCCTCATCGAGTACGTCCTGATCATCGCCGTCATCTCGCTCGTCGTCGTCTTCGCCGGCCCCGCCGTAGCAGGTGCCATCCGCAATCAGTTCAACAAGATTGCCACCACCCTGACCACCGGTACCACCTCCGGTTTCGGTGCCTAGTCGCCAAGACTTCGTTTCTGCCTGATGGGTGAGACAGACCGTCAAGCCCGTCAGGCAGATTTGCTCTGTGTATTTCCGCTAGAGAGGAACACTCCAATGGATTTCGTCAACTCCGCCTGCGCCCGCGCCGTGGTCGCCAAGAACCAGCTCAAGAACAAGCTCGTGCGTGACTTCCGCGCCGCCCGTGCCGGCGAGCTGTCCGGTCAGGGCCTCATCGAGTACGTCCTGATCATCGCCGTCATCTCGCTCGTCGTCGTCTTCGCCGGCCCCGCCGTCGCAGGCGCCATCCGCAATCAGTTCACCAAGATTTCCGAGACCTTGAACACCGGTACCGGTACCGGTTTCGGTGCCTAGTGGCTGAGCTGCTTGTGTTATTCGGCACCATCCGTTTCCCAAAGACGGCCGGTGCCTTTTCTTTTTAGACAGAGACCGACAGGAGACCCTATGACCGCAATCAATGGAGTAATAGGAGGTATCGGCGCGGTGTTCATCCTTGCCGGAGCCATCTTCTCGCTCGCGGCGAAGAAGCGTGATGCCGAGGAAGTCGATACCGCACAGATCCATGCCATCGAGAACGGTCTTGAGACGGACGCCGAGTGGGTCGAGGAGATCCGCGACGGGGCGTTCAAGGGGCTCGTCAGCCCTTCTGTCGCCCGCGCCGCCCGCTCCGCCTGCGATTTCAGCGATGAAGACCTCGTAGGTATCGAGAAGTCCTATAAGTTCTGGGGCGGCCGCGAAGACGGCCGATTCGATACGGGCTGCTCGGATTGGCTGCTGGGAGTCGGCCTTGTCGGCGGCGTCGCCGCCGGTGCCATCGCCAGCGCCTTGACAGAGCCCGCCTTCGGCTTTTGGATCGCCACGTTCATCAGTATCTGCGTCAATGATTTCAGGTACCGCCGTATCGACCTCTACTCCATCGGCTTCCTCGCCCTCTTCGGACTTCTCATGGGCGGCGGTGCGGATATCCCGCAAAGGATCGCCCAAGGGCTTTGCCTTAGCGCGGTGCTGTACCTCGCCGCCGGCGGTGCGAAATTGGTTTGCGGAAAAGAGGCTTTCGGCTTGGGCGATGTCCTGTTGCTCGGAGCCGTTGGAGCTTCGGCGACGTATAGCTCTTCTGCGCTTTTGGCTGGGTGCCTTACCCTGCTCGCCGAATGTAGCGCCACGCTTGCCGTCCTCAAGATCAGGAAATCGGACACGGCTTTGCCCTTCGCTCCCCTCGCCTTTCTTCCCGCCCTCGCCTTCGTATTAGCTGCGTGATGCCATGAAACGATATTCAAATAGCCATCGATTTAAAGGGCAGTCCCTCGTGGAGTTCGTCCTGTGCGCCCCGTTGCTCATCGTCATGCTGTTCGCACTGCTCGACGGGTCGGCCTACTACCGCAGCGCCATGTGCGTGCGTACGGCCGCCACCGAGGCGGCCACGTTCTACACGAAGCGGCCCGATGCATCCGATGCCGATGTCAAGGCCCATGTACTCGCTTGCGTCAAGGGAACCGAAGGCATCGAGTTCTCCTTCAGCACGGAGGACGCCGGCACTGCGGAGAGTAACTATACGATGCGCGTCAAGCAATCCAGCGGCTGGAAGACTGCGGACGTGAAGACCGTTACGAAAAGCAAGGCGTTCACCTGTAAGAAGACCATTAAGACCTTTCTGCCCTCGCTTTTCGGCGAGGGGAATACCGCCACCGCCACGGCAACCGTGGTGGGCAGCTCCTCGGAAGAAGGTGTGCTGCGATGAGATTCCATCAGCTTCGCGGCCAGACGACCGTAGAGTTCGCCTTTGCGGGCATCTGGCTCATCCTTTTGATGATGGCCGTGCTGTGCTTCGGCTTCATCACCTTCCAGAAGTCCTCGTTCGACTACCAGGTATCGCATATGGCAGACGAGCTCCCCAGCGGTTGGGAGTCTATGGATGCCAAGCGGGTCGTGAAGAGCTGCGTCGCGGCCGCCTCGGGGCTTTCCGAGGACGATATCGAGGTCAACTCCGCCGAGATCCATCTCGAGGACAAAGGCAGCACCGACCTCGGCAACAGCACTGCAGTTCAGCTCGGAAGCGAGCTGAAGACGACGACCGCCAGCTATCTCGACATCAGCGCCGATATCACCGTCCACCTGGGTCGAGGTATCGGATTTGCGGGTGCCGGCGGTATCCCCTACCGGAGATCCGTCAGGCAGAGCTTCACCGTCGAGCGCCGTTGGGAGGTGGCATAGATGGAACGATTCGGCAAGGAAAGCACACGCGGGCAGGCGCTCGTGATGTTCGTCCTAGTCGCCGCCGTCCTCGTAATGGTGCTGGGGTTGGCGATCGATGCGTCGGGCGCTTGGTGGAAATCGCAGCGGCAAAACGATGCGATTGAAATCGCCAAGGAATCAGCCCTTTCGCGCAGCAACGAAATCAAGTTCAATGCCACGGATTCGACCCGCGCCCTCGACGAGATCATCTATTCATCCCTGACGGAGAACCTTCGCGACCTCAGCAGCTCAGAGGTCTCCGTGACCTCGTGGGAGGTACCAGAAACCAAGACCGGCAGCATGAACAGGCTTATCGGAGTCGAGGTCTCGGTTACCGGCACGTACAGGTGCGTTTTCGCCCAGACGTTCGGGTTCGCCTCGGTCCCCGTCAAGAACACCATCACGTTCACCATCAACCCGTATTCATCTACCGAGGTTTGGCGGCAGAACTCCGCCGGCCATGGCTGCAGGCTGGTCAAGTCCGCAGACAAGTCGGTGGGTCAGGAAACCTATACGACGCTCAGCATGGCCTCGGATATCTCCGATGCGCTGAACGATGCAATTAACAAGGGACTCGCGGAACTCTCGTGAGTGCCGGAGCCATAAGCGATGATACAGGCGCTCGCGCCGCCGGAAAGGAACACCATGTTCAACAAGAAGGATAAGGATCCCATTGAGCCTATGGAGGGCGAGGAGGTCAAGAAAAAGGGATTTCCCGCGTTCGGTCGCAAGAGGGAGAAGGACCCTGCGGCAAAAATCGTGACGCCCGAGAAACGCCGCCGCCAGCTCTCTTGGCTCTGCGGTGCGTGCGCTGCGGTCGCGGTCGGCTCGCTGGCATTTGCGGCCGTGGAGTTCACCGTAGCCCAGGATACGGTCGCAAAAAGCCAGGCGGACATGATCGAAATCGTCGTTCCCAAGGAGACCATCAAGGCGGGAACCCCCATCACCGCCGACATGCTCGAGGAGGCGCAAGTGCCCAAGCGCTACGTGCCTGCCGATGCGGCCGATGGGTCGAGCAAGTCCGATCTTATCGGCAAGGCTCCCGTCGGCGACTTGTCGGCCGGCGTGCCGATTTCCATGGGCACCGTGCAGGGTTCGTCCAATCCGTCGTCCATCTCGCTCGCGCTCGCTTCCGGCCATGTCGCGCGAACCTTCTCGCTGGATGCCGCCGCCAGCATGTCGCCGCTGCTCAAGCCGGGCGACTATGTCACCGTGACCGCGACCTTCAAGTCCGGCAACGGCTCCACGCAGCAGACCGTCGCCTACCAGAACGTCAAGGTCCTCGCAACCGACGCCACGCTCCAGAGTTCCGACGGCTCCTCTCAGAGCGCCGGCTACTCGACCGTCACCCTTGAGCTGACGCCCGAGCAACTCTCTGAAATCGGCACCGCCGATTCCATCAGCCTCGCCGCCCAGCCGCTCAGTGAGAACCCGAAGGACGATTCCGACCCCGATGCCCTCGATGCGCAGAGTGATAGCGATTCCGGCACCGCGCCCGTCGTGGACGCAGATGATACCCCGGCTGAGGAGTAAACATGCTCGATAAGATGTACGACAACGCCGTCGCCGAGGTCATGTCG
The DNA here is from genome assembly GCF_003469085.1 of Collinsella sp. AM29-10AC. NCBI lineage: Bacteria > Bacillati > Actinomycetota > Coriobacteriia > Coriobacteriales > Coriobacteriaceae > Collinsella > Collinsella sp. AM29-10AC. The sequence goes on along the minus strand of NZ_QSKB01000035.1, from coordinate 14,656 downwards.
CGATGCGCCAACGACCTGCAAAATCAGGTGGCCCTCGTCGGAGAGGTGTCCGACGGCATCGAGCGCCTGCAAGACCGCGCCCTCGCATACGTCAGCCGCTCGCCGGCCTTCGAGGACGCGGATGAGGACGTGAAGCGCCAGGCGGCCAAGTTCGTCGTAGACGACCTGTTCCAGCTCGGCCCCATCGAGGAGTTGCTCTGGGACCCGGAAGTGTCGGAAATCATGGTCAACTCGCCCGATCAGGTCATGGTCGAGCGGCGCGGCAAAATCACGCCCTCGGGCGTACATTTCTTCGATGAGGAGCATGTCCAGAGAACTATCGCACGAATCGTCTCCTCGGACGGGCGCAGGTGCGACAACCAGAGCCCGCTTTGCGACTGCATGCTGCATCGCACGGGGGCGCCGTTCGACGGCAGCCGCGTCAACGCCGTGGCCTTCGGTATCGCAAAACATTGGACGCTCGACGTCCGTAAGTTCCGCAACGACGCCCTCACGCCCGAATCGCTTATCGCCAACGGATCCATGGACGAAAACATGGCGGACTTCCTGCAGGCACTCGTCCTCGCACGCATGAACATCGTCATCGAGGGCGGCACCGGTTCGGGCAAGACCACACTGCTCAACGCGCTCTCCAACTTCATCCCCGACGGCCAACGCATCATCACGGTCGAGGACACCGCCGAGCTCAACTTGGCGAAGAGCCACGTCCTGTCGCTCCAGTCCCGCCCCGCCAACAACGAGGGCAAGGGCGAGATCACGCTCCAGCAGCTGGTCATCAACACGCTGCGCCAGCGCCCCGACCGCATCGTCGTCGGCGAGTGCCGAGGACCGGAAGCGTTCGACATGCTCCAGGCCATGAACTCGGGCCATGACGGCTCGCTCACGACCACGCACGCGAACAATCCGCGTGCCGCCCTCGACCGCCTGCAAAACCTCGTGCAGATGAGCCGCGCGGGCGCGAACATGCCCCCCGATGCCATCATGAAGATCATCACCGAGGCGGTGGACTTCGTGGTCGAGATCAAGCGCCTCCCCGATGGCAGCCGCCGCGTCAACAACATCTGCGAGGTCTGCGGCATGCAGGGCAATGTGCCTACCGTCGGCTCCATCATGAAGTTCCAGAAAACGGGCGTCGATTCCAACGGCCGCATCAAGGGGGAGTTCCGCCCCACCGGCTCGCGCATCGTCTCCGAGGACCATAAGGAGCGCTTCTACTCCAACGGTGTCGAGATTAAGCCCAGCTGGTTCGACAACGGAGGGTTGTGGTAGCCATGAACCAAACTCTGGTCAGCTATTTTTTCTACGGCGTCACGTACGTCCTGATCATCGCGGTGCTGACGCTGTGCGTCATGGCGCTTCTCGTCTCCAGGCAGCTGCGCGTCCTCTCCGAGCGCCGCAACGTCTACCATGAGGGCGAAGAGGTTTCCAAGAAGAAGCATTCCAGCATCCTCGTCGAACTCCGTGAGGTCGCACGCCAGCATATCGAGGGCAGCGGCGTGAAGTTCTCCTTGAACGAGTTCATGAGCATCTGGGCGGCCTGCACTGCGGTGCCGCCCCTGCTCGGCATCGTCATGGGCATGAACGCGGCCGCCGTCATGCTGCTCGCGGCCCTCGGGGCATTCCTGCCGCTGTTCTTCCTGTCTGCCAAGAAGAAGCACAGCGAGAAGCGATTCGAGGAGCTTCTGGGTCAGACCATGCCGCTCATCTCGGCAAACCTTCGCGGCGGCGCGATGCTGTCGCAGGCAATCCGCCCCGTCGCGGAGAACATGGACGAGCCCATCAAGAGCGAGTTCGAACAGCTCCGCCGTGACATGGACCGCGGCATGCCCGTGGACAAGGCGCTCGACAAGTTGGCCGAGCGAAATAATTCCGCCGACCTCAAGCTGTTCGCCTCGGCTGTCCGCGCCCAGATGCGTACCGGCGGCTCGCTGGCGGATATCGTCGACTCGGTGGGCAGCACCATCCAGCAGCGCTGCGAGATGCGCCAGATGGTCCGTTCCCGCACCTCGCAGGCTCGCTTCACGGCCATCCTCATGGTCTGCGTGCCGCCCGCGCTGGGACTTGTCTTCTATATCGGCAACGACATGTACCGCGAGTTCTATTCGAGCGCCATGGGACTGGTCGTCATTTGCATCTGCGCCCTGCTCGAGATCCTCGGCTATTTCATCGCCAACAAGATGCTCGACATCAAGACCGACTAGGAGTGCTTCATATGATCGTAGACGGAACAACTATCGGCCTTATCGGCGCGGGGTCGCTCGCGGCGGGTCTCAGCACCACGCTGGCGGTGCAGAAGAAATTCGGCATCGAGGTGCGCAACCTCAATCAGAAGACGCTCAAGCAGCGCAGCGAGGAGATGCAGGACCGCTTCAAGTTCGGCCAGCCGTTCCAGGGGTCTGCCCTCTTCGGTGCCATGTCGCGTGAACAGGAGGAGCGCCAGCGAGATGCAATCAAACGCTCGGGCCTTAAAATCTCGGCGCTGATGTTCTGGGCCTCCAAGATCATCTGCATCGCCGTCGGCATCATGGTCGGCGTGCTTATCGGCACCAAGCTGAACGGACTTGCGACCGTTGCGGCTGGCGGTCTGGGCGGCATGGTCGGGTATATCCTGCCCGAGCTCTACCTGCTCCAGAAGCGCCGCGAATGGCGCAATAACATCGAGCGCGAGCTGCCCAATGCCCTTGACCTCATGTCCATCTCGATGGCCGCAGGCTCAACGTTCGACGATGCCGTGCGCACGGTGGCCGAGAACTCCGAGGGAGCGCTTGCCGAGGGCTTCCGCGACGTACTGGCCAACGCCCGCTTCATGGATATCACCGATGCGCTCAAGCAGTTCGCCTCTAATGCCGGCGTGCAGCCGCTCACCATCTTCGTGGCCTCGCTTATCCAGGCGCGACAGACCGGAGCCGAGTTCGTCGAGGTGCTCGAGAACCAAGCGCAGACGGTGCGCACGTATCGCAGGCAGAAGCTGGAGGAGGAAATCAACAAGATCGGCACCAAGATGCTCATCCCGATCATCTTCCTGATCTTCCCCGCCCTGTTCGGCGTGCTTCTGTCGCCTGCAGCCATGTCGGCTATCCTGGCTATGGGCAGCCTGTAGGAAAGGGGGTTTCAGATGCTCGATGCTATCGAGTCGGCCCTGCTCGGTCTTCTCGTTGTCTTGCTGGCGTTTATCTGGCTCGTGCCCATTGCCGGCAAATGGAAGGTCTATGGGAAGCTCGGGATGCCCGGTTGGTATTCGATTGTCCCGGTCTATGCCGACTACAAGCTGTGCGAGCGCGTGCATCGCGGCGACGGTACAAGGACGTTTCTCATGGCGTACCTTATCGTGCTTATCTGCTCGTGGGTGTTTTGCTGGGTCGATATGCTTAGCTGGGTGCTTGCATTGGTTCAGCTCGTGATGAATATCATCGTGCTTAACGACCTGTCCCATGCTTTCGGAAAGGAGACCGGCTACACGATCGGGCTTGCCATCGCTGGGTTCATCTTCTGGACGATACTCGGGTTTGGTTCCAGCGAGCCTGTCGATCTGGATAGCGATTCGGACGATGAGTTCTAGGGGTTAAGAGGGATAATAACAAGTAGCTGTGCCGCGGGGCGCCATTTTGGGCGCCCCTTTTGTTTGGCTGGGTGGATGCTAGATAGTTGCGTGTAGCCCTGTAGGGTTGTAGCCCTGTAGCGGTGTAGCTAGGTGGACTAGGTGTTGCACGGCAATAAGCGGTTGTCTGCGTTAAACATCTTTCTGATGTCAAGGAAATGGGCAAATTATCTTGATGAAAGATGGGCGGGTTCTACTTGTGTCCCGTTCGGAGTTGAGTAATGGGCGGGGCTTGAGAATCGAGGAAGGAAATGAATCCCCTTGATTTAGGAGATGAGCCGGATGGGTTCTCAAATCACTAAAATCCCCTCTATCTGCGGAGACCAATACCCTGGTATCGGATATCAGGTGGATTGCGGCGAGTCGGTTCGCGTTGCGATGGCGTGGCCTTCTGCTTCTGCCGGCGGCTGGCGCAGCCTCACCATGGAGGTACCGAAAAAGCTCAGCCTTGAAACTGAGTTGAACGGCGTTTCGGTGGAGACGCTCTTGAAATCCGCAGGTGAGCTATTCGAAGATAACGACCTTGATGGGTTCAGGCAATTCGAGCAAATGCTCGGGGATAAGTTGCCCAGTACGGTCGTACGGCTATTTGCCCGCTATGCGCCCGTCGATTTGACTTACGCGGGCAACGCGGAGGCATGTCGCGCTGAAATCGAGGAATTTCTCGGTGGAGATATCCCCGAGCTCGAAACTGGGGACACGGTAATAGCATCTGGGAAATTCCGCGCCGTACTTGTGCCTGTGGGCTCCGATCCCGTTGCCATTGGAATCGACAGCGGGCAAGACATTATGAATCACGTTGGAGGTTTCTTCAACGAGGCTACGGGAAACATGCCCTGCGATAGGGGCAAGGGAATCGTGCCGTTGGATGTCTTTCCATTCAATGTCTCGATATACGTCAATGGTAGGACTATCTCTCCTAATAGGTCTCTTTCCGTCCCTCAGTCTAACTGTCAACCTAATCGTGCCTTCTACGCAACCGAGAGCATGGAAAAAGAAGGCTGCCGTTCTTCAATCGATGGCAAACCCGTGGTCGCAGGCCTGCCCATGTCCGTGCTTTACGGAAATATCGTCGTCAATGGTTTCAATCCCGACCGCGCTTGTGACAGGTCTCTCACTGATGGCGAGATGATGGATGTTATGAACTACTTCCAGCGCGAGAGCCCTCGCGACAGCGGGCGCGAAGTAGCTCTTGTTGTCCAAAACGGTCTGTATGGCGAGTTGAGGGAGTCGCTTACTCATGACTCTCCTAGCTGTCCAGATGTCCAAGGCAAGTGCGATAGCAGCGAGTCGATTGATGACCTTATGGCGCAGGCGGTCGAGGTTGCGGACGATGGCGAGATGAGCCTTGAGGTCAATCTGGACAACGTGGACCGTTAAATGCGAATCATCGAGGAGGAAACTATGTCTATAGAGAGTGACCGTGCCGGAACGAACACCACCAGTGTCGATGAGTGGCGCGATGGGATGGTCGAGCAAGTTTCGGAATACATGGACAAGATTAAGGATCTGGATGCGAAGGAAGTAGTAGGTGCAGACACGGTATTCGAAGAGGCATTCGAATCGATCGGGGATAACGCGACCGATGCGGTAATGGACATGTTGGACGTCTATACGCACTCGGACACTTCTGGTCGTTCGGCTATCGCCGAGGTGTTCCATGCACTCACGGGCGCAACTTTCGACTACTTCCTCACGCAGGCATCGGATGCATGCCAGCAGACGCTCTGCTTGGTTGAAGATGAATCGCTCGATGAGCTCATGGCGCAGAAGGTTGAGGACTATCGCGCTGGCAGGCTTGAGACCTACAGCATCGATGAGGTAAGGGCGCATTGTGGCTTGTCCAATGATGAGCGCTAAGGGATTAGAATAATAACAAGCTGCTTTGCTGCGGGGCGCCATTAAGAGCGCCCCGTTTGTTTTGCCAAGTGTATGGCGGAAAGCCTTGTAGGCGTGTAGCCCGGTAGCCGGGTAGCGGCGTAGCGAGGTTGGTCAGGCTACTTGTGTCCCCAGGTGGGGTGTAGAGGTAGCAGGCGTTTATGTTCGAGATAGATTGTCCGAGCGTGAATGGGAGCTATCTATGGCCAAGAAAACCTATGGCAAATATTCCGGTAAGAGCCCGACTGAGAAGCTGACGGATGCACGGCAGGCGCTATTCGATGCGCTTCTGGCGGATATGGAGCGTGAGGGTTCCCGATGGGTCAAGGAGTGGTCGTTCCCCCATCCGCCTATGAACGGCGTGACCGGCAAGGGTTATGGGCCGCGAAATACCGCTATGCTCATGTACGCCATGAGGGACGGCGGGTTCAGGGACCCGCGATTCGCCACGTTCAAAATGGCATCGGATAAGGGGTGCCACATCATCAAGGGATCGCATGGCTATCCTATCGAGCGTTGGAAGCGCATGCTCGTCAGCAAGACGGATCCGACGGCCCGACTCAAACAGCCCAAGACCGAGGAAGAATGGAAAATCGCGCTCGCGAATCCCGAGTATAAGGAAGAGCCGCGCTGCGTCGGCACGTTCACGGTGTTCAACGCCGAGCAGATGGAGAATACGGAAAACCTCGTCTCCGTCGAATGCTTCAAGCCCATCGAGCCCGATCGCGTGGCCGACGGCATCGTCAAGGCATCGCCCTGCCCCGTAATCGAGACACCGAACGCTGAGGCGTTCTACCTGCCGGGCGCAGACAAGATTTACGTCCCGCAGCGCAACCAGTTCACGAACGTCGAATCGTTCTGCCGAACGCTGCTCCACGAGATGGGGCACGCCACGGGCCATCCGAGCAGAAACAACCGCGAACAGTGCGGACTGAAGCAGGATCGACAGAAGTACGCCTTCGAGGAACTCATCGCCGAGCTCTCGAGCGTGTTCACCGCGAACGCCATCGGTCTCGATCTCCGCAACGTCGACGACGACAAACCCCTTGCCGCCAACGAGGTTGATGCCATGTCGAACTCGGCCGCCTACCTCAAGAGTTGGTCCCAGGAGTTCAAGGATCCGGGCGGCGAGCTACTGAAGGCCGCATCGCGGGCGAGCAAGGCGACCGATTACCTCGTGAAAGACTGCTTCATCCCGAAGCTCGGGAAGGACTACTTCAAGTCCCCAGAACTCGCTACCGAGGCAGTAGCCGACGTCGATATGGGGCGCGGCGGTGAGTTCGAAATCGAACAGGACGGCAGTGAGTTCAGTCTCGATGAGCTGTGTGAGTCCAAATGCGATGAAGCGGACATCGCCAACGGCGATGTTGAGGTGCCGATGACGCCGCGCTGCGGGGAGGAGCGTTAGACATGAACGATGGCCTGAATATCAATTCGTTTGACGAGCTTAAGGTCGCGCTGGACAACGCTCTGCGCAATGGCGCGGCTTCACCTGAGGCGGCAGATTACCTGATGGAGCGATTCGAAGTTCTCTGCATGGATATCGACAACGTGTTTCTCGCCATATCCGCCAATGACATCAAGGAGGAATATCCGAACCTTACGATGGATGAGGCTCGCGAGGTGCGTGATAGCGCCAACGAGAACCTTTGGAACTCGGGTGGATATGACGACATCAACGATGTGGCTTGGGGTCAAATCGAGGCTGAGGTGAAGAGCGTCAAGGATATAGGCTGCGTTTCCCACGGCAGGGAGACATGCCTTGATGAGCTTGCTGAAACATACGGCGAGAATGACGCCTGCCACAACGGGGACGGTCTGTGCGATGCAGGCACACACGCCAGGTAGATGCTACTTTCGTCCCTTGCCGTGACTCTGGCAGTTCGAGCTTCATGCTAGTCAGTAAGTTATCAATTCGCGTGATGGAGGAACCATGAGCGAGCAGAACAACATGAACAAGGGCAAGGTCCGTATCGATTTCCCCCCGAAATGGGTGACCGCCGAGAAGGCCAATGGCGAGCCGTACACCATCTCCAACGGCAAGGGCGAGTCTTGGCCTGCCGTCAAGTGCACCCTTCCGAGCGGCACCAAGGTCGATGGCAAGGACCTCTCCGGCTTCAGCTTCACCACGTTCCAGAAGCCGTGGAACAAGACCGATATCGAGGCTGGCAAGGGCACGGGTGTCTTCGTCAATGCCGATCGCAATGTGAGCCTCTTCAAGTACGATCAGGACGGTCAGCGCCACGATGAGTCCGTGGAGCCGCAGAAGCTCTCCGATGCCGTCGAGGCCGCCCGTGCGGAGTACCGCGAGCAGCACCAGAGCCACGACCGCTCCCAGGAGCAGGAGACCGGTCTCGATGAGCTGTGTGAGCAGAAGACCGCTGAGGCCAATGAGCGCGAGAGCGGCTCTCAGGACCGCAGCTCCCAGAACGTCCAGCGCTAATCGCCGATAGCCATTGGATGCGGGGAGGGACGGATAGCCGTCCCTCCCCTTTTCTTTTGGCGCGAAGGCTACTTTCGTCCCCCTTGCGGCGTGTGCGGGACCTCAAAAGTACGCTGGGATACATCAAGTAATCAGAGAGATGGAGTAGCTATGTCAGAGGTAAAGCCGAGCATTGCCGAGCTGTATGAGTTCGGCGAGCTGGACATGGAGCTCGTGAACAAAATTGCCCACAACGAGCTGGATAAACGTAAAGGCGATACCCGTAGCCCGGTATATGCACTCGCATACGAAAACATCGACTGCTATGCCGATTCCGGATGCAGCGAAATAATCGAGAATTATGTTGCTGTTCTCGATTCTCAATTGACTGCCGAGGATTACGGCGGCGGCAAGATTTCTTCTGAGTTCATACTCGGTTCTGCTATCGCTCTTGGTGCGGCAGCTCAAGCTCGAGCTGATATTGAATATTTCGACCAGGAGTTCAAGCTGCCGCCCTCGAGAAGGTGGCCGTTAGTCTTGCGGAAGCAGAACAGCGCATCGAACGGGACGATCTCGCCGCGGGAATCGCATTCAACGCGGGACTCGAGATGGGATATATCGAGGGCAAACGAGGGGAACAGGGTCTGGATGATATCTGCACCGCGAAAAGCGAGGAGGCCGACCTTATCTCTGGCGGTGATGAGGTCAGTCGCGTTGGAATCGAAAACGAAATTTGACAGTCTAGGAAACGAAAAATAGGGAGAACGATATGAACGGTGGGTCTTGCAGCCTCTATATCGAGGGTAAGGGAAAGGTTTCCGTCAACATCGATGGGCATCCGAGCATGCCCCGTATGAGTTTTACCGGAGTTCAAGGACGCGGGGCCGTCGGTCACAGCCTTGCCCGCGTATGCGAGGAAAAGGCCGCCATTCGGTGCGCCCTGCGCAGTGCGGGGTTCGAGATTCCAAGGGCTAACGTCCGCATCGACATTGACGAGTCCGCATACGAGTTCGGACATATGTGCATCGAGAATGCCTGCGCACAGGGCATCGCCATCGCGAGCGGTCAGGCGGAGATGCCCGAGGGCGGCCGCGTGGCGGCCACTCCAATCGAGATCAACGGTTCGACGCTTCGCCTGGAGCCGATTAAGGACGGCATCGAGCGCGGGTTGGATGACCTTTGCGATGAGAAGCAGGCCGAGGCGGTTTTGGTCGAGGGGACGGCTGACCGCGATGGGCAGTTTGAGCATAAGGAGAGCGGACGATGAGCAAGATCGCAAACATCAGGGTCGACGTCGCGGCGAGCGATGCGGCCTATTACGCTTACGCCCCGCATGACAGCGTTATCCTACCGATGGCGCCTGACAAACTGCAAAAGGTCATCGATAAGATGACTTATTTCGGCAGGCACGACTATGCCATCGAGGATATTCGGACTTCCGGCAAGTTCGACAAGTTGCACTTCGCCGAGGACGAGCATGTGGACCTGCGAGCGCTCAACGCCATGGCGGAGTGCGTCAAGCGCAATCCCGACCTTGATTATGATGCCGTGCGCGACTACTGCGACAACTTCGATGTCCCGGTCGACCCGCTCATGGTTGGCAACGTCATCATGCAGGCCGATGATATGCCGTTTTGCGGCTATTCGGTCGCTGTCGATAGCGAGGCTCCGCTGCCCAGCGACCTGTGGCGGGCATACGGCCTCACGCTCCTCGACCAAGCCAGCGAAGAGCTCGAGTCGTGCGTGAACGACAATCGTCTCTCCCCTGCCTCGAAGGCCAGCCTCTTGAACATCGGCGAGTTGCTCGGCAATGTGCCTGCCGAGGCGCTGGGTGCTAGGATGGCGGCTGGCGGGGACGTGTGTCTCGGGCATAGCGGTTATTTCGACCGTAACTCCAATGAGGTCGACTTGATGAAATTCGATTTGAATGAACTCGAGCAGGCGGCTTTCGAGGGTGACCGCGATTTCGCGGCCGACCGTATCGTTGTCTATGCCGAGGATCGCGAAGCTGCCGATTTGGGACTCAATATCTCCCTGCCGCTGACACTGCCGATGGATGCCGCCGAGCTCGAAGGCGCCCTCAAGGACATAGCGGAAATGGAGGGGGTCGATGCTGGCGAGCTCGTCATGTGCGATTATGAACTTCACGGGCGCTTCCGTGAATATTCCTGGCATGATTTCGGTTCGGACGATCCAATTGTCGATATGAACCGCTTCGCGCAGGTCGTTGTGAACAACCCCGAGCTCAGCGTCGGGGAGCTCTTCTGCTACAACGATGACCATGAGATCTATGACATCGACGCCATCATCGAGTCCGCTGAGAAGATGATTGCCTCGCAAGGGGCGCCAGATGGGGATTTGTGTCTCGATAACCTCGCTGAAGCGAAGGGCGATGAGGCGGAGATGGTCAATGAGGGTATCGGGACTATCGGCGCCGGCGCTCTTGCGGGCGGTGAACGATGATGGATACGATTCGCGCCGTGCTGGTTCCCGTTAATGCCGAATGCCGCGAAGTCGAGCTGCCGGTCGATGAGAATGGGAGCTGTGGCGCCGCACTCAAGGGAATTGTCGGCGAGCGGGCCGTCAATGTATCCCAAGAGCTGCCCGACAAGTCTTTGGGAGATGCGGTCTGCGTCTATGTCAATGCTGAAGGGCTGGTGGCTTGCCCCGCCAACCGTGCAATCTGGGCCACCCAGGAGATGGCGGACGAGGATCTTCAGTCCCCTTTCACTGGCAAGACCGTCGTGGCGGGCGATCCAGCCGATGTGCTGTACGGCGATTTCGTCGTCGTGGGCTATGATCCGTATGAGGGGATGGAATGCTCCCTTTCCGATAAGGAAGTGCAGGACGTCGTTGATTTGTTCAGCGGTCGCGGCGGCCCGTACTCGGGCGTGTCGGCGCTCGGCTATATGGAATGCATGAAACCCGACCCAAAGCTCAGGGAGCAGGACGAGTGGAACAACGAGTCCTCGCAGATCGATGAGTTCATCTGCTATAAGAAGGACGAGGCCGCCCTGTACAACCAACGTCTCGAGGACGAATATTCCAACTCGTACGACGATAGCTGGCAGAACTCGTACGACAATACGGAGTGGTAGCCATGAGTGCGGTGAGCTACGGGCAGGCGGGGTACGTAGGTGCCTCCATGAGCGTCCGCGCCCGAGCGGCATATGAGCCGAACGAGATGCCGATGTCGAAGTGGACGCGCAAGGCAATCATCTCTGCCATCAAGGATTACTGCGATGATTTCGACCTTGCCTACGATTCTAAGATCGAGTCGATGACCAAGGCACAGCTCGCCGATACCTATCTCGAATATAAGTCCTGGCACCATACGGGACGGTTCGCACGAGGGATCGAGTTTTTCGGATTGGATGAGGATGCGGTCTGCGCGGACTTCCCCGAGATGGGGCTAGATCAAGTTACCGAGCGAGATGAGATTGGAATAGACGGATTTCTTGAAGCCAAAAGCGTAGAGGCGGGGCTATCGGAGGCAGTCGGGCTAGTGAGGGAGCCAGGCTTCCGGTAGGCGGATTTGCAGGGATCTGCCCCCTATATCATCCCCTGCTTTCGGAGCAGGTCTTCTAGCATCTCGCAGATTTTCTCGTCTTTGGCCTGCTGCTCCCTCTCGAGCTCCTGCCTATAGTACTGGTCGAGGTCTGGCTCCCATGTGCCGTATTGCTCGGCAAACTTTCTGCGCGACATGAGGTCGAGGATTAGGTAGACGATATAGGCGATTGCCAAAAGGACGATTACCGCTATGAGGATGTAAGCCAACGAGTTCCTCCAAGTGAATCTTATTTCGAGCACATTCTAGCAGTTTCGGCAGGTTGCGAAAGGCACAGGTGTTGCCGCAGCGGCAAGTCCGCGCGGGGCGAAATTGGCGCCGTTAGCATTTATTGAGTCAAGGAATCTGTGATTGGAGCGCCTAGATGGATGATTACAAAACTGATAGCGATGGCTTGAAGTCTCGCAGTTCGCTTAAAGAGTTCGTCAACAGCCTGTTTAAGCGTATCGGCATCGGACGAAGCGGAATCCTGTTCGCGGCGTGCTGTCTAGCGGCGGCTCCGCTGGTTCAGGCGGTGTGGACAATCATCCAGGCTCGTATCTTAGGAATTGCAGTTGCCGGTTCTTGGCATGAGCCGATTGGCTGGCTATTCACCGAAGGACGTGTAACTGTCCTCCCTATTCTTGTTGCCATGCTTAGCTTCTTTTGTTGGCGATTTGGTAAAAATCCAGCGTATGGGGCAATCCTGTTTTCCTTTGCCTCGTGTTATCTGTGCCGACCCCAAAATGACTACCTGTCCTTCGGCATCTCGGCTCTCATCGCGCTGCTTCTTATCGGCTTCGTTGTGTATAAGGACTAACGACATGGAACAGAAAAAGGCATCTCAAAATCAAAAAGGACTTTTGAATTTCAGCTTCTCCCGCCGAGGGCTTTTTGCACTTTTTGCAACTGTTGCGGGAATGGGTCTTTCTGGTCTGACGCCGAAAACAGCTGAAGCATTAGCAGGCATCGGTTTGGATCATCCCGATTGGCCTCGGTACTTCGGCAATGCGACTGATACTGGCGTTCTAACTCATCCCGATCGTACCCAAGGTTCCAATGATCGGTTGTTTGGCTATGCAAATCAATGGACGTTGTGGAGGATTTACAACGATGATAGGGATCGTCTGGGCTATGCCTTCGCCATGGCAGTCGAGTGTGATTACTCCAACGAGCTATATGACCATATCGTGTTTCGCCCCTATTTCTATTTCACTTCCTATTGCGAATCGAATAAATGGCATGGCTACTGGCTTGGCTCCAGCGATGGCGATGATAACAGGGGTTCCGTCTATATTGCCAGTGATACCCCAATTGGTAGCTTTCAAGGTAATTTCACCAATAATGGGTCAGATGGACATCCTGAACTGTCTCATTTGAATAGCGGTGGCTGGCTTTGGCGTGGTTGGGATGCCGGAACTAGGTATGAGACATTTATTCGCCGTGAAGCAGAGTCTCGCGCTCGCAATGTCTGGGCTAAATGTGAGGTTTTCAACGTTTGGCATAACAACGTTAGGCCGAGTCAAGATGTCTTTTCTACGCAGGAAGCCCCTAAAAAGGGCGATATGAACCTTCATACCGAAGCGATTCAAATCGGAAACGATGTGACGCTCTATGGCGGCGTATTCAAGCTCGTGCCGGTTGTCCTGCCAAATGCCCGTGTAGATGTCACACAGGGCGGATATGGCGCCGATGGACGGCCGTTCGCCCAATCGGGTAACGGCCGCGGACTGTGCTTTTATCACGACTATGACGGCGCCAATCAGATGTGGGCTTTCAAGCCGTATCTCGATGATGGCGTGGGAACCTTCACGTTCGCCCTCGCCAGCCTCATCAGCCCCAAGCTGGTCCAGACGCTCAACAATAACGGTCATATTGATGTGAACAGGTCTTGGAAAAACGGCAACATGGAGACGGGCAGTGCCGTCATTTGGGACATTCGAAAGGCATCAGGCCGAGAGAACTCCTGGTGGATCGACCATGAGCCGTCCGCCAGCAACGAAACAGACCATACCTGCTATTTCATCACCTCCGATGCTGACGGCCAGCGTCTCGACACTTGGGGGACATCGGGCGACGGCGGTGCCGTGCGCATCTCGAGTCCCGCGTGTCCCGGCGTATGGGGGGGATCAGAAGAATGCCAGTTTAAGTTTATCGAGGCGCGATGCGGCGGCTATGTGAAAAACAGTAAGAAGACCGCCAAGATCGGCGATAGCGTCACCTGTGTCGGGTTCATGCCTGACTCTAACGAAACTCCTACTCTGTCTTCCAACGGATGGATACATAGTGTCGCGAACCGCAAGGAGCTGCCGCCGCAGCCAATATATCGCTGGTATGTAACCCGCGATGTGGTCGATATCCCCGATGACGATGATGCGGTCATCATGGCAGGCTGCTGGGTATCTACTTGGGGCAAGCAGACCGAGGCCGCCGCACACCGCCATATCGGATATCCGCACGGTGGGCATTCCATCTACAACCTCGCCTTGCATGTCGAGGGGTCGCAATTCGCGGGTTCGATCTGCTACGCGGCTAGGGCTTGGGATTCCTCGGTCTGGGTGACTGGTCGGGATGGCGCGGAGATCTGTGGCTCCCCTATCGCTGAGGTCAAGATCTGGCTTACCGGCGAGCTGGCCGAGAACTATGACCTGTGCTATCGTTCCATCCCGCTCGACGGCAAGTGGACGGATACCGTCTATTCTTGCGGTCATTCCGATAACGATGGATCGGCGGCACCGTCTTGCGGTAGCATTGGTTCCGCAAAGATGTGCGGCCTCAACGTGCATCTCATCCGCAAGCCGCGCGGGGCTCGCGTGGTCAAGGAGTTTTCCTTCGATGACACGATTAAAATCGCCGAGGATATCTCCAAGGGCAATGATGCCGTTTGGCTGTGGTCGGCGGCGATGATGGGCATCACGACCGTACCGGAAGATGAGAAACGTTTCTGGAGCGACCGCCTGCTCGGTACCGTCGTGGTCGGTAGCGGTATGCCGAAGACTGAGGATGACGAACCGCCCAATCCTCCGACTCGGTTGCAGTCCGTCGTCCACTTTATGCTGGTCGATACCCTCGGCAATACGCAGGAGGTGCACACGGTCTACATCAAGCTCAACACCGACTACAGGACGAGCGAGCGCCAAGGCGATTTCTCGGACGCTCGCGCGGCCATCGAGCAGGTCATGCGCGACGAGGGGCAGGACATGAGCCTGCT
>NZ_QSKB01000034.1:0-25434 GCF_003469085.1 Collinsella sp. AM29-10AC | reverse complement strand
GGGCGGAGGCGGGGCATGCCCCGCCTCTTACACCACATCTCTGCGCGCTACCTACTTCATGCGCTCTCCTTACAAAATAGGGGCGAACAGATTGCCTGTCCGCCCCAAAATGGTACTCGATTATCTGCGCTACCAGAAAAATCCTACGCCGACGCGCTGTCGCGAGCCGCCTGGCATGTAGGAGTCTGACGCAGCGTAAGCGGCTTGTCCCCCGCCTCGGCCGACGTGGTCAGCGTATATGTGATCGTCGTCGTCTCGCCAGCATGCAGGTCAACGGTGCCCGAATAGAAGGGGATTCCATGCCACGTAGCGGCGCCAAGACCAAACTGGGTGCCCTCGACGGTCAGATCAGTAATGTTGCCGCCCGTCGGTGCAAACAACGAGACATTCAGACGCTCGTCGTCGCGCGCTGCATCGGGTGCGCTCGCCGCGACGTAGTCGGGCAGCTTGCCTGCCTCCTCCTGCGTCATGATGTTCGTCAGGGTAACGGTGATGCGATACGAGCACGTGCCGTCACCGTTCTTGACGCCCTGGCCAATCTGCGTATCGGCATTCAGGTACCAGTCGAGCTTGGAGAAGCTCAGGTTGTTAAAGTAGACACCAGCAACGGGATCTTCACTCGGGTCATCCGGATCGGGCAGCGAGGCGTCGATGTTCATCTGCTTGATAGCGTTCTGCTCGTCATCGTTTTTCATCCACGCGATCAGGCGGCCCTCTTCAGCACCGCGCTCAACGGCGCTGACAAGCTTCGTAACATCGACATCGCCGATACCGCCAAGGATCTTGTCGAAGGCAGCGCTGGCGACGGATGCAAAGATGCCGTCAGACTCCTCGACCGGATAGTTCCAGTACACATCGTGCATGAGGACCTTTGCGGCGTTGGTGCCGTCGACAACCGTTCCGTCGGGCAGCGAGACATTACCGACGAGGCCCAGCAGATACTGCAGGAACACCGGGTCGATACCCACGACGCCGTCAACGTCCTGCCCATACTGGGACTTCCACAGCGCGGCGACACGCTGCGAGTTGCGGGGCCAATCGGGCGAATACGCGTTACCAGAGTTGTACAGGTTACTGTGGTCGCCAAACAGTGCCTCGTCCTCTTCGTCGACGCTCTCAACCGCCTCCTCTTTGCCAAGCGCAATACATGGAACAAACTCGCCAATCGACATCTGGCCGTCGGTGACCGAAATCAGGCCCTGCGAACCGCCAAAGCCGCCGCAGGCACGAATCTCGACGTTGTTCATGGCGTACATAAGGTAGTTGCGCGTCTGGCCGTTGGCGCCGAGCATCTGGGGAAGGACGGGGGCGACTTTCTCCGCCGCGTCAACCGCGCCGTTGAGGGTGGCAAAGCCGTCCTTGGCCTTATCGACCAGCTCGGTCACCTGGGAAATATGAGTATCGCCAATGCCCTGGATCTTCTCGTTGGCGCTCTTGAACACCTTCGAGCTGCTGGAAAGCGAATCGGCGACCGCCTGCAGCGCGGACACGTTAATCATGCCGTCCTGAAACAGCTTGCCGGGCGTGGCCTGCGAAAGGTTATCGGCCATGGGAACCAGCGCATTGCTCGAGACATCGGACAGGGCGTCGATCATGGTGCGGGCCGCATTGATGTCGCTGCCATACACCGGGATAAACGAAGCCGCCGTCCACAGCGGGCTCGAGGTCTCCACCTTCATGCTGTCGCAAAGCTCATCAATCTTCTTCGCGTCGTCAGGCAGCGTCGAAAAATCGCCCGACGTGACCTTGTCCTTAAGGCCACCGACAATCTCGACGGCCTCCTTCGCTTCACTCTTTACGGTCTTTGCCGAGTTAAGCAGCATAAAGCCGCTTGCGCCAAGCGCAACGAGAAGCACCGCGACTACAGCGGCAATAATGGCGCCGGTGTGACGCTTTTTGCGTTCGCCCTTGCGATGGCGATGACGGACCAGACCGTCAGAGGTCGAACTCGACGAAGCGTCGCTACCATAGTTCAAGCCAAAATCGTAATAATCTTCCTTGGAACCCGAGCCCGCAAACTCGGCACCGCTATCATCCAGGCGGGCGAACGTGCCAGTCTCGGAGGCGCCGGTGTAAATCGTGCCAAGGTTACCCGTAAGCCCCGCGCCACCGGCAGAGGGAGTATTGTTGGCGGCCTTGCCGGCATTAACGTTGCCGGCGGCATTCGCGGCGTTGGTAGCACCTGCGTTGTTCGCGGGTACCGAAGGAGCCCCACTCGGCCGCGACGCGGAGGTTGCACCGCCCGCAAAGACATTCCCTCTTGCACGGCCGGTCTTTTTTGCCTTTTGAGACTGCTCGTACAGAGCGGTAAACATCGCCGTCTCGCCCGGGGACACGCGCTTACCGGAACCGCCCTGTCCAGCGCCGCCCGGCGTGCCGGCCTTACCAGCCCCGTTCGGACGCGGCGGAACTGCAGGACGGCCGCTATCGCTGCCCTTAAAGTGATTACCAGCCATAAAGAAATCCTCGCAATTGAGTCGCAATGAAAAAGTCCATAACGTTACTAGTTTATGGCATTTTGAGCATCGACAGCTAAACTCCAGACACGGACATCAATTGGCGAAAATGCGGCACAACACCTTTTCTGTCTTGGCGGCGGCACCAGCTACACCGTGAGAAACATCATCACGATGATCATGGCAAAGCCGATAAGGTCGGTCGGCAAAAACACTGTGCCCAGCATCACGGCGCTGGTGATGGTCGCCGAAACCGGCTCCACAGTTCCGATGAGGCTCGCACGCACCGAGCCGATGTCCTTAACGCCCTGCATATAGAGCATGTAAGCAAAAAACGAGCCGATAACCACGAACACCGCGAGTGCCTCGATACCGGCGGCATCGAGCGCCGGCATATGCGCCCAAGGCTGCACGAAGACGCACGAGACCACGCCCGCCGTGAGCATTGCCGAGCCCGTGACGATGGGGCTGCCGTATTCGGGCAGAATCTTGGCGGGAATCACCGCCATACACGCGGCGCTGACCGCACACATAAGACCTGCTGCCAGGCCAAGCGGCGAGATATTCAGGCTGGTGGGGTCGCCGCCGGTGGCGATTAAAAAGGTTCCACCCAGAGCCAGGCCAATGCCGATGACTTCGCGAGTACGCGGCATGCGGCGATCGATCACGCAGGTGTAGCCCATGATGATAACGAGCTGCAGGCACTGGAGCACCGTCGCGGTCCCGGCGTTCGTCAGGCGCACGGCCGAAAGATAGCAAAACTGGTTGAACAGCAGGCCAAAGGCGGTAAAGAGCAGCAGCTGTTTGCGGTCGGCGGGTGTGGTCCAGAGCTTAATCAGGCGCTCGCGGTCGCGCGTTACAACCACGGCCATAAAGAGTAGACCGGCGAGAATCTGACGCACGCTCATAAGCCACAAGGTGTCGACGTGGAAGGTATCGAACAGAAAGCTCGCGCTGGTGCCCGAGAAGCCCCAAAACGAACCGCCCACCAGCGTAGCCAAGACGCCCGTGATCATCTTGCGCGACGACGCATCGTTAAGGCGCTCGCGCCAGGCGCGGCGGGTGCTACGGCTGAGCTCGTCGGTGCCCTCGGGCACGATAAAATCGGACGCCGCCGTCATCGGTACCGAAGCCCTTTCACGTGCACGCTGCGCCGAGCGCTCCTGTTCCATCCCACTCCCCCGAAATCAATTGGCAACAAAGCGCTCAAACTGTAGCACGAATATTGGTATGGAAAAGCGGGCGAATCGGAACATCTACGAGCGTCCCTATTGTAGGGACGAAAGGTGCGGATGAGCTATGCCGAGTGGTTGGAATCGTCGAGGGCGTCGGGGTCGGCTTCCGCACGCCCCTGGGCACGATCGTCATCGCCTGGGTCCTTGACACTGTCCCGGCCTTCCTGCTCGCGGCGACGTTTTTCGCGAATCTGCTCCACGGCTGCGCGCAGGGCGGCCTCGTCCTCGGCGCGTGCCACCTCTTGCGTTGTCTTGACCATATGGCGAATCTCGAGCAGCAGCAGCACGATCAGCGGCACCACGATAAGCGGAAAGAACAGCAGCGGATTGGTGAGCAGCGACACCACAACGCCCAGGCCTGCCGAGACAAAGACCACGCGGCCCACAACATCGGCGGCGGGCACGGGTGCGGCGTCCTCGACCGGATTGGCGTCACCCTTGGTGTGGTAGACCGGCGAACCGTCGGACGCGGCCTCCACGGATACGATGCGGTGCGTGTTGAGCGAACCCTCCAGCACGTCATCGGACGAATGGAAGGTGATGATATCGCCCACCTGGTAGGCCTGGCTGTTGTCGGTATCGACGACGATAAACGAGTGCACGGGAATCGCCGGCTCCATCGAGCCGGTCAGCGTACGCATAAAGCCGTAGCCCATGATGGTGGGGATCTCGCCGGCGGGCGTGAACACCGTGCGCAGCAGCACCACAAAGGCGACGAGGATCACCACGGTCGCTAACACGTTGATCACGCGGAGCACGTGCTTCATCACTTGTCGTCGTCCTTTGCGGAAGTCTCGGGGTCGGCAGCGACCTCGGCCTCGGTGGCATCCGCCGCAGAAGCGCCATCCTCGTCAGGCGCGGTGGCCACGCCCTCGCCAGCCTCGCCGCGCAAGCGGGCCAGCAGATAGCGCGACAGGCTGTTGCCCTCGGCGCGGCGCTCGGCACGCTCACGGTTGCGCTCGGCCCGCTCCAGCTCTTGCGCCAGCGCGTCCAGGCGCTGCTGCATCTCCGCGCGAGCAGCTTCGACCTCGCGCTCGCAAGCGGCACGGACGGCGGCGACCTCCTGCTCGATGCGCTCCCCCGCCTCGAGCTCGGCCGCGGCAATGCGTGCATCGGCGTCGGCACGGGTCTCCTCGGCGGCACGCGTGGCGGTGTCGCGCTCGGCGGCAGCGGCGGCGACCTTTTCGTTGGCATCCACCGCAGCCTGCTCAACGGCAGAGTCGGCGGCCGCACGGGCAGCATCGATTGCGGCATCGGCGGCCTGCTGGGCGGCGGAGACCTTCGCCTCAGCCGCGGCAACGGTGTCGGCGAGCGCCTGCTCCGCTGCGGCTGCCGAGGCGTCGGCCGCCTCCTGCGCGGCGCGAGCATCGCGCTCGGCCGTCAGCTGCGCTTCCTCAATCTGCAGCTGAGCGGCGTCCAGCTTGGCATGCAGCTCGGCAACTTCCTTGGCGCACGTCTCGCGCACGCCGGCAAGCTCGGCCGCGGCTGCGTCCTTGGCGGCCTGCAGCTCAGCGGCATCGGCGGCCACCTTGGCAGCCAGGGCCGCAGCGGCGTCACTCTCGACCTGCGCGACCTGCTCGGAGGCTGCCTGCTCGGCGGCAGCAACCTTGGCGTCCGCGTCGGCACGAGCGGCCGCGACCTCGGCATCTGCCTCGGCACGCGTCTGCGCCAGCTGCGCCGCCGCAGTCTCACGCGCCTCGACAGCGTCGGCCTCGGCAGCTTTCTTGCCCGCCTCGACATCCTCCAGCGAGCCGCGCAGTTCCTCGGCATCCGCCTCGGCCATCTGAGCGCGCTGCGTCAACGCCAGCTCGCGCGTCTTGGCCTCGTCCAGTTCGTCGGCCAGGTCGTCGCGCTCGTCGGTCAACGCGTGCGCCTGCACCTTCCAGGATTTCACCTGGCCCTGCAGCTCCTCGATCTGCTCGCGCGCCTCGGCCAGCGCCTGCTCGGCGTCGAGCTGGGCCTGCGTGACCTCCTCCACAAACACGCGGCGGACCTCGACATCGGGCAGGTCGGGGCTATCGACCTGCACCTCCTTGATCTCCTTAATAAACTTAGGCGCCACCGGCGCGTGTTGCACGCTCTCGAGCTCCTGCAGGTTGCACTCGTCATCGGTCAGGCTCTTAAAGACGGTGTAGTTGTTGATGAGGTTGGTGTACATCTGCACCATGTACTCGTCATCGAACGCCAGCGCCTGCTGCTGCACGTCGATGTTGTAGCCCACCTTGTCGTAGCGCTCCATAAACTGCCACAGCTGGTAGCACTTGCGGTAGTTGGGGTCTTTCATGATGAGGTTGGTGCGCTGAATGGGACTGCGGACCGCGCTGCACCCGTTCATTATCTGGCAAAACGACGCGCCGCGCAGCGCCATGACCAGGCGGCGCACACGGTCGATGCGCATAAAGACGTCCATGTTGTCGGCGTCGTTCTCGGCAAAGCTCTGGCGGTTTTTGATCGTCATCTCGACGTTATACTCGATCTCTTCGTACGCGTCGTCGATCTTGCTGTGCATCTTAAAGCGGTTGCGGATCTCGTTGCCCGTCGACCAAAAGATCACGTCGGTACGCTTGTCCACAAACGTCAGCAGGCGCTGAATCAGGTGGTAGATAAAGCGATTCTCGTACAGGTCGTAGGTCTCGACGGTATTGACGTTGAGGATGCGCGTGGGATGGACGCCGCCATCGTCGCTCGGCGCCAAAAACTGCGTGTTCTGGCTCAGATGGCGAACACTGTCGGCGCTGATCTTTTTGGCGAGCGAGACCGGCACCACCTCTTCCTCGGTGGTGATAAAGCGGCGGGGCTTTTCGATAATGGTGTTGATGGCGTCGAGCGAGTCCTCGATCATGCTGATCCATTCCTCGTCCACCACCTTGACGAGCTCCTCGCGCTGCTGCTCGATCGTGGTGCCCGAGGCCTGCGCCATCTCAAACAGATAGCGGAAGTAGCGGCTGTCCTCCTGGATGGGCTCCATCTGCTCGGAGAAGCTGGTATAGAGGTCCTGAATGGTCTCGGACATGGGTTACTCCATAGATTGGATCGATCGGAAAGGGGCGGGGCGACATCACGCCGCCCCGCGCTTACAGCATTAGTAAAAGTTCTGGATCCGCTGCAGGTACATGACGGAATCGGGCAGGCCGCCCTCGCCAAAGGTCTTCTCGATGTACTCGATCAGGCCCTTCATCTCGTCGCGCACAAAGCTCACGTTCATGGACTCAAACTTCTTGAGCACCTTGCGGGCGATGATGTAGTCCATACCGCCCAGCTCGGTGCCGCCGCACGCCACGTACACGGGGATAAAGTCGTACATCTGCTTGATGATACGGTTACCAAAGGCCAGCTTAAAGCGGGTCTGCAGGTACTGGTCCAGCTTGTGCATCTTCTGGAGCAGCTCGTCGTCGATCACGTACTCGACCTTGGCCTTCTGGAACAGATACTGCAGGTGGTCGGCCGTCACGTGCACGCGCTCGTGCGGCTCGCACTCAAACGCATCGGCGCGCTCGTTGAGCTCGATGGGGATCGCGCGGTCGTATACCTTGTCCGTGATGGTAAAGGTGGAGTCGTCGTTGTTGGCCGTGCCGATGAACCACAGGCTGTCGGGGATGGTGAGCTTGCCGTCGTGCAGAGCCTTGGGATCGGCGGCCCACTGGGTGGGGACCAGATCGAGTACCCACTCGTCGTGGCTGGGCATCTCGAGCACCGACAGGATCTCGGCAAAGTAGTACTCCACGCGGGCGAGGTTCATCTCGTCGAGCACGATCATGGACGGGTCCTGGCGCAGGCCCGCCTCGTACACGGCGCGGAGGAACTCGGTCTCGTTAAAGCGCTTGGAAAACTCGTTAAAGTAGCCCAGCACCTCGGTGCGATCGCGGAAGCTCGGCTGCACCGACACGATGGTCGCGGGGTTGTCCAGGTAGCGGCTAAAGCTGTAGGGCAGCGACGTCTTACCGGTACCCGAGATGCCCTCCAGGATCAGCAGCTTGGAGGCGGCCATGCCGGCCACAAAGCGGCGGATGATCTCGGGCGTGTAGTAGAGCTTCATCTGGCTGCAGGCGAACGCGCGGAAGCTGTCGACAAAGTCCTCCAGCGAGATGGCATCGTCGTAGACCGGCGATTCCCAGTCGCGGTACTTAAGGTCCACAAGGGACAACTTGGGGAAGCGGTTGGCCTGCGCAATCTCTTTTTCCTCGGCTAGGGTCTTGGCCTCAACGGTGGCCTTGGCCATGGCGGCTGCGGCGTCCTTGACGCCCGCGCCATCGAGCGCGAGCGACGCGTTGCCCGACACCACGGCAGCCGTGGCGCCCTCGCCCGCAGGCGCGCCCGCGGCGGCGCCCACCACGTTGCCCACCGTGGGCAGGTGGTCGTCGGCCAGGGCCGAGGCGCCCACGTACGGAATCTGCTTGGTGCCGCCCATGGCATTGACCTTGAGCGCCAGCAGCTTGTTCTTCTCGTCCATGAGGTCGAGCACCTGCTTGTTCAGGCGACCGATCTCGCGATAGAGCGCCTTGTTGGACGTGTCATCGCGATGCAGGCGGCGGTTGATGCGGTAGCGGTGAACCAAAATGGCCACGATCAGCACGGGGACCGCGATGAGCATGGCAAACAGAATGACCGCGCCGATCTTGCCCACCAGGTCAAACGTGGTGAAGTAGGTCATAAAGATGTTGAAGTACTCAACCCAGCCAAACACCAGCAGGTTGAGGATAGAGCTCACGACGGCAACGACGTTATAGACGACCTTTGCCAGCAGCTCCCAGGCAAATCCCAGAAACTCACTCACCGTCGGTACCCTCCTGCTTGGTCGCGCTCATCGCCGCCTCGGCCTCGGCCTTCAGACGACGGGCCTCCTCGAGCTTGGCCTCGGCCTGGGCGAGCTGCTCGGCGGCGTTATCGGCGGCAACGGTGGCGGTGTCACCCTTGCCCTCGGCATCCACGATGGCAGCCGCGGCGGCCAGGCGGTCTTCCTCGGCCATGGCGCGCTTAAGGTTCATGCCCACCACGATAAGGTGATACACCTGGTAGATAAAGAACAGCAGCATGGGCAGGACAATCACAATGAGGAAGCCCATGGAGCTGGACAGAAAGTCCATGACCTTGCCCATCTGCGGCAGCGCGAACAGGTACTTGCCCACGATATCGCCGTCGCTGATGATGTGCGTATCGGCCACGTCGTTGTTATCGCCCTTGGTGGTAAAGCTGCGCATGCCGTTGACCTCGTCGATGGCGGCGATGCGGTGCGTGTTGAGCGCGTACTCGTTGTCGATGATGGTATGGAACGTCACGATGTCGCCCGCCTCGAGCTTGGAGGTGTCGCACTTTTTGATGAAGATGAGGTCGCCCTTGTTAAACGTGGGAGCCATGGAGTCGGACTGCACGGCGAGCGGGGTGAAGCCGGCGATGTCAGAGACGCTGCCGTCCTCGCGCGTGGCGAGCGTGGTAAACGCATACAGGGCCGCCACCAGGATGATGATCCACATGACAACGCTCAGCGCGATGGATGCGACTTTTTTAACAGATTGCATGATGTCCCTTACTACCGTGTCTGTCTAGGTCGTGCGCGGCCCGGTGGCCGCCGTGCATATCTACTGTTCTTCGATGCCCTCAAAGCGCATCGAAACCGAATAGTTAGCTCCTTTTAGCATATTAGTGCAATTTGGGTCCGTTCCCTCGAGCCATATGCGAACGGTTACCGGCTTGTCCGTATCTTTTATTAGGTCGAACATGTCGCTGGCCGCGTTCGCTGCTCCCGAGTCGAGCCCAAAGACGGTGGCCGCACCAGACGAGCCCCCGCCTCCGTTGGGGTTGTAGACCCAGGTGTGGCCATCGGCGGTAAAGCTCATGCGCATGGCGCTGGCCATACCCTGCGTGTCGGAGCTAAACCGCGTGCCGGAAACGCCGCCGTCGCCATCCTGCCCGGTCAGGCGCACGCGCAGGTCCGTACTGCTCATAAAGTGCAGCGTGAACTCCAGGTAGACACCGGTGGCGGGGTCAGCGGTGGAGCCGTCCTCGAAGGTGAAGGTCTGGTAGTCGCTCGTGGTGACGGGTTTGAGCTTGGATGCGTCGATGTCCACGCCCTTTTCGCTGGCGATGCGTGCCGAGATCTGGTCGAAGCCCGGGCTGTGGACGTATTCGTCGAACGTGGCATGCTCGTCCAGGTCAAAGCGCAGCGAACCGTCGGCGTTGGCGTCGATCATGAGCATGCGGGTTTTGGCGCTATCGGCGATGGAAAACCAGGCGAACGTTGCCATGGCTATCGCCACCAGCGCAAACAACACCAGTACCACGGTGGTGGTGAGCTTGCGGCGCAGGTCGGTGTCGGCGGGCGCGGCGGCGTTGGGCTTGCCGGTGGCGGGCGTGCAGTTGGCGGCGGGTTGCTTACGCGTCATGGCTACTCACCGTCCAGGGTCGCAAAGAGGGCCAGGTGCAGGGTGCCCGGGTCTTGATGCAGGTAGTCGGCGCTATCGGGGTCGGTGCCCTCGATGTAGTAATAGATGTCCAGGCGATAGGTCTGGCCAAGCCCCAGTGTGGCGAGCGTGTTTTGCGGACGCGCGGCCGTCTCGCTCGTGTCCAGCGTAAAGGCGGCCGGGTCCTGTGTCACGTTGGCACCGCAAGCGAGCTGGCCGTTTTGCCAGCCCAGGAGCATGCCCTCGGTGTAGCCCGCCAGGCCTGCAGGGACAGTCGCCGGGTGCTCGGCGCGGTGACCACTATCGGAGCCGTCGAGTTCAAAGATGTTGGTGGCAAGCACCTGGCTGCCGCTCGAGATCTTAATGCCCACGCGAGCCGCGCGCAGCAGTTCGGCATCGGCGCCCTGCGGGACCAGCGATTCGGCCAGATACAGGCTCACCTTGCCCTTAACCTTGCTGGCGCCCGTGCCCGTAATGGTGGGACGCAGGTCAATCCAGCCGTGATAGTAGGTGGAGCCGTTGTCTTTTGCCTGCTCAAACACCGTGGCCTCGCCGGCCGAGTTGTTTTGCGCGCAGGCGGCAAAGCCGTTGAGGTCAAAGGTCGAGACCGGGTAGAGCGTCACGGCGCCATTCGCGCTGGAAGTCAGGGAAACGTCACCCTGCTGCGTCCAGCTGCCGTGATCGGCATCGCCCAGCTCTAGCACCAGCTTGGACGTGTCGCTGTGCACGCTCACCGAGTTGGTGTTGACCTTCATGTTGTTGGTAAACCAGGCGTAGGTCGCGACGCCCAAAGTGGCGGCGAGCGCCACCATAACGAGCGCGATGTAGGCACGCGCGCGACGGGCGTGACGGCGGGCGGCGGCGGGCTCGAGGCGTTCGCGCTCGGCGGCTGCGTTGGAGGGGACCGCGGGGCTCGTGCCCTCGGTTTTGGTCTCGCGGTTATATGCTGGCATGTGCTGCTTTTCTCCCATGACGATTCGCCCCCTTACGCCTTGGCCGCGGCAAAGGCAAGCTGCAGCACCACATCGCGAGCCTGAGCCTCGTCGATGCAATTGGCGTCGCAGCCTTCCATGTACACAACGTAGCGAACGCTTGCCACTTCGTTGGCGGCCAGCGTGCAGATGGGCGTGGCGCCTGCGCGCGCCGCGGGCGTGTCGCCGGTGCCATCCATGCTGTAAGCGCTTATGGCACGCGCGGGGTCGGCGGTGTAGGTCCAGCCCGAGGCACCGGGCGCCACGACCACGCCGTCTTGCGCGGTGGTACGCCTACTGGTGGCGCCCGAGGTGTTGCCCAGATCGTCGCAGGTAAAGATATGCGTTTGCGTGCCCGACTGAGTTGTAATGACCAGGCCCAGACGCAGCGCGGCCAGCAGCTGCGGGTCGTTCGTCACGCTCATCTGGCCCTGATACAGGTACACGTTGAGCGCGCTATCGCTGCCCTTAAGGTACAGCGTGCCCGAAAGGGCGTAGTCGTCCAGCCGCGCGGTGCAGTCGGCGTAGTCGGTCGTGATGCCGGCGGCGTTTTGGAACGTGCCGCGCCAAAAGCGGGAAAGGTCTGCCGTCGAGATGGGATAGAGCGTCTTGTCGGCGGCGGCAAGCGTTGCCGTTGTGTCCCAGGGCCCGTTGGCCGAAAGGCCAATCTGCAGGTCGGAGCCCTCGTCGCTTACCGTGTGCGCCACGGGCGTCACATTGGTGTAGCGCGAATTGCTAAACCACGCGTAGGTGGCAGCGCTCAGGGCGGCTACCAGCACGAGCATCCATGCGGCCGCAGCAACCATCCGACGGCGCGAGCCTAGGATGTCTTTGATGTTCGATGCACTCATACCCAGCCCCCTTACGAACGCTTACCGGCAAAGCGCAGCGCCAGCGATTGCAAGCTGGTGGCGGCGAGATTGTTGGTGCAATCGGGATCGCAGCCTTCCAGCCACACGTACACATCCACGCGCACGGGCGTGCTACGGTTGGCGCCCTCGGCAGCGGCGGGCAGGCTACAGATCTTGGTCGTGGCCTCCTTGAGGCTCACAATGCCGGTGTCTTCATTGTAGTCACAGAAGTTTGCGCTGGTCAGCTGGTCAAAATGAACCGTTGTTCCATCGGAGCGGGTGCTGTCGAGCACCAGGTGATTCTGCTCGTTCTCGCCGGCATCCTTGCCGTCGAGCGTGTTGTAGCGCGCCTGGGGATTGTGTTCGCCCGAGACCTCAAAGACGTACTGGCCCGTAACGGTATCGCCCTGCCCCGGCGCATAGGTAACCAGGCCCACCCGCAGAGCGGTAGAGATGGGGTTTGCCGGGTCCTGCTCGGTAAAGTCGATACCCGACAGGTACACGTCGGTCGCGGCCGAGTTGGTGGCCAGGTACAGGGAAGTCTTGTAGTAGTCGGAATGCTCGGCGGCGCCGAACATGCTGGCAAAGAGCGAGTCCTGGGTGGTTCCGCCGGTAAAGCCCGTTACCTTTTGGAAGCCGTTGAGCACGTTGTCGGTCGAGACGGGATCGAGCAAGCCCACAAAGCTCAGGCCGGCGTTGGTTTTGTATTCGCCGTCGTACTCGTTGGAGATGAGGAAGGTCACGCCCGTGCCCGCGGCCATCTTGACGTCGGTGATGTGGCGGTTGGCGTTGTAGATGTACCAGGCATACGTTACGGCTCCGGCAGCGGCAAGGGCCACCAGCAACGTGGCGAGCATGCGATTGAACTGTTTTCGCAGCGAGCGCGCGTCCGACATGCCCCTCCCCAAAATGCCGTGTTGCAAACTACCTGGACACCATTTGCCCATAATGGGCATTATTTTACGCGAACGTGCAGTTCATCGGGGGTACAAACGCGACTTTTCGTGTGCTGTTCGCGCTGCTGCAGGCTCCGATGGGGCCACAATTCACCAGTTTTTTAAAATAGTTCTTGCCACCGGGTGGGAGCTCCGTTATATTATTCCCTGCGCACTCGCGCACCCTTGATCGGGCGTTTAGCTCAGGGGGAGAGCGCTTCCCTGACACGGAAGAGGTCAGAAGTTCAAATCTTCTAACGCCCACCAAATGTTCGCAGCTCAGAGGCTTCGCCTCTGAGCTGTTTTGTTTTACGCTGCCAAGCCAAAAGGACGCCGCGGCACCCAAAGCGCCCAAACAGCCCCGGTGATTGCCCCGATCAGGCGCGGATGGGTCTCGCAGCCATATATAAATAACCCCCTATAAATTGAGGTTTAATACTTTTCCCGAGAAGTGAACGAGCTTATTTGGACCCCCGGAGCATCCACACTTTTTGACGTTAAAACCGCAGGATTCCAGCAGCAAAACCGCAGGAAACAAGCCCCTAAAAGTGTCGATGTTTCGGGGGCCCATTCTGGCTCGTTCACTTCTCGGGAAAAGTATTAGACCTGGATATATGGCCGCTAATTCTAACCCCCTGTTACCGCCCCTACCAATACTGATGCGCATCGATAACGGCTTGCCAGAGCCAAAATCGCTTCGTTTCGGCACGCGCGTTGGCAAAATATCGCTGCTCTGCACCCATCGCCTTGTTAAAGATGGGGCGCTTATTCCGATGCAGCTTGCGTCGGATGCGTTCGCACAGCCGAACGAGCTTTTCGTAGTCATTTGCTTGGTCGGTTGTCACCGTAAAATACGCTACTCCCTCAAGCAGTTCCAACTCGTTGCGGCGCTCGGCATCCTTGTGGATCTTCTCGCGGCCGTCATGAATGGCATCGCTGTCGTAGTCGACCATCGCGGTCAGTACCTCTGGCAGCAGCCCGGCCTTTACTTTATCCTTGCCCACCTCGACTTTAGCTGTAAGCGTAATGTCGGGCGTGCGCTCCAGCACGCGCAGCTTGCGCTCGCGCCCATCGTTGAGTCCATCGCGAATAAAGACCTTCTTGTTGAGCTCGGCCTTGCCCAATGCATACCCGCCGTAGCGCGTAGGCAGCGACATAAACATGCACAGCCCCGACTCCCTCGGAGAGCGCGACCCCTCGATCACATACGCAAGCAGCGCCTTTGCTTTCGCGAGACCCCTTACCTTTGGGGACGCCTCGATATACGCCGCAATGAGCTCCTTGGTCGTGAGCTTGCTATCGCGCATGCCCGCATCCCTACTGGTCACCCCGCCGGGGGCAAGGTTATCCAACCGGTAGTTCGATGTCATGGCATAGCCGGCATAGATGGCCTCGGCCGCAGAGCTGTCGTGTGCAGCCTGCACAAACGCCAGCTCGGGAGCGCACACGTACGCATCTAGGCCGCCCATCCAGTGGCCCAGCGAGATAAACGAACCCGCCGGGAGCTCGTTGGTGCAGAGATGCGTCTTAACATGTTTGCTCCGCCGACGGTCGGCGCGCGACGGCACCAGCAAATCCAGCGTTTGGATCCCCAGATCATAGCGATCGATAAACTCCTGCGCCTCCTGGTCACAGAGCGCACAGGCGCCCGCGATCGACACGACCTCTGGTTCCGAATCCCCAAAGCGCGGGTTCGGAATGTGCGCCAAAAGCGCCAACGCAGCGTTATGTGAAACGATAAAGTACCCCATGGCGCGAAGATAGCACGCGCGTCGGCGGCGACTCGCGACCCTGGCGAGTTTTCGGCAAACGACCAGCAGTTTTTTGCCGCGGCGCAACCAAAGTGTTCATTCGTCGACGTCTAAATGCAAATCCGTCAAGCTTTTGGCAAGGTTGCCGCTCAACTGACCAAAAGCTGACCAAACACTTGCCCATTTGCTTGACGGCACGCCCCCGCCAAAACGCCCCGCGACTTCTCGGGCGGTCGAAGTGCTCGTTTAGCGACCACACACTCGCCGGTGGGGTATCCTTGGAGCACATGCACCGCAAGCCGCACAAAGGAGCCGCCATGCGCACCGAGCTCGATGTTCCCTTTTCGCACAAAGACAAGGCCAAGGCCCTGGGCGCCAAGTGGGACCGGGTCAAGAAGATCTGGTACGTGCCCGATGGCGTCAACCCCGAGCCCTTTGCCGCGTGGCTGCCCGGCGTGGATCGCTCCGACCCCAGCGCGCCCTACATCTACCTGGGGCTGGGCAAGCGCGAATGTTGGAAGTGCCACGAGCAAACGACGGTCGCGGCCTTTGGCATTCCGTATCGGGTTGCCGAGGACTCGGGCAGCAAGGCCGCGCCCGGCGCAGTACCCGCCATGGATGACACGGGCCACATCGCGATCGACACCGCCCGCGCCAACGCCATAGCCATCGTCCCCGCGCTGGGCTGCGTGCCGGCCGAGATCCGCGACTACCTGCGCGAGCGCTGCGGCTACAAGCCCGTAACGTCGCGCACCACCAAAACCGTATCGCTCGCCAGCACCTGCACCGCCTGCGGCGCGCTGCAAGGCAGCCACTACCTGTTCGAGGAGCCCACGTCGCCGTTTGCGCTCACGGCCATCAACAAGCTGCCCGCGCTGGAGTTCGTGCGCGTGGAAGTCGCCGGCGTCTTTGGCATCCCCGCCAGCCAGGACAACTTTGACCAGGCGCTCTTCACCTGGGCACGCGACCACCACACCCAGTTCCACAAGACCTTGTGCGAGGGGATTTACCTGTAGGGCAAAACTAGAAAATCGAGTATGCGCAGGTAGTTGAGTTGTTGGTATAACGCAGAAAATGTCGAATCACCGGGTTTGCCCGACTAGATATTCAGTCTTCGAAGCTATGACTCCGCATCGTCATAGGTAATGGCGCATCCGCAGGTTGAGCATTGCTGAGGATAGACTGGAAGGCGCAGGCCTGTTCGAGCGCGTGAGTCGGCGGCGTGTTTGTCGCGGACGTCGATGAAGCTGATGTCTAGGCATGGAAGGCCTGCACCGCAGCTTGGGCACGGCAGGTAGATTTGGCTGCAGGTGGCCTCGACGAGCGGGAATAAGCTCCGATCCATCAGAACGCGCGTCAAGTTACCCTATGTGCCGCACGCAATATCGCTTCGCCATCCCATGGCCTCCCCTTTCCCGTTTTAACCGTTGAAGAGAGGATGGCAGGATCGCGCGGTCCTCGATGCGGCGCGGCGCGATCCGATCAATCGACATGATTGAGTTGCGGCAGGCTGCACCTAACTAATACGGAGCAACGGCTTCCGCATGACGACGCGATTCCGAGAAATCGAACTCGGCGCGATGGGCTTCGAGGAATCGAGCGTTGGGGCGCAAGCGATGTTCGTCTGGCTCGCGCAACACCGAACCTGCAAACGCCGCATAATCCGTATGCTGCAGAAGATACGACCCGCAAAGTTGATAGTCGCCGCGTACCAGCTCAAACGAAATCAGATGGGCGTCGAACAGCGAGTGCAGGTCGCGGCGCAGCAGAATACCGTTGCTGACAATCTGCGACTTGGGACCCGAATAGTTCTCGATATGCGCGGCTTCGAGCGCCTCGTCGACATTGCAGCCCGAGACGGCGCATCGACCGGTATAGGCCTCAAAGAGCTGATTGCGGAAACGCTGCTGGCCGATTCGTTCGCGACGCAACGCGTAGCGGACCTTATCATCGTCGCTCACGGGAGCGCCAGAAAACTCCGCCGCGACCGGAGCCTCCTTCATGTAGCTCATATCGGGGAAGAAACGCGCGTCGGGTCCGCCCTTATGGACGGGGCCGTGCAGTACAAACCAGCTGTTCTCCGGCTCGTAACGCTCAACAAACGCTAGGCCCAGAACCTTGTAGCCAGCGCTCGTTGCAAAGAAAACGCCAACGGGAACGCCGCACTCCATGCAGTTGATCATCTTTTGGTTGTAGTCCTGGTCGCGCCAGTTTTCGACCGAAGCACTTTGCGACGAGTACTTGAGCACCCACGTGCCGTCCTCAAGATAGAGCGGCGGAACATCAGGGTAGGCGCCGCGCTTGGAATTGTGCACCGAAAGGGCAAAGGTCTTCTTGCGCGGATGCTTAACGCGCCCGCGACCAGGCCAAAAGATGCCCGAATCGCGCGGCACCGGAAAGAGCTCGGAATCAATCGTCAGACGGAAGGGATATTGAGGGCTATCGGCATTGGTGCGATGCGGAAGCTTGTCCCACAGGCCGCCACGCTGCTCCTCGCGCAAGAACCGCTCCCAGGCCTGGACATATTCGGACGGCACAAAGCTGCAAGCGCGGTCGAAACTCGGCCGAGCAATCAGCGGAACACTAGAAGC
The DNA here is from genome assembly GCF_003469085.1 of Collinsella sp. AM29-10AC. NCBI lineage: Bacteria > Bacillati > Actinomycetota > Coriobacteriia > Coriobacteriales > Coriobacteriaceae > Collinsella > Collinsella sp. AM29-10AC. The sequence goes on along the minus strand of NZ_QSKB01000034.1, from coordinate 8,246 downwards.
GATACCGTCCATAAGGAACCTCCAGGAAGAACAGTTCTTCACATTATCGCCGATCCACGCGGGCTCATATGCAGCTGTTTTGCGCAAAGTCGCCACAAAAGAAAGGGACTGCTTCGATTGAAGCGGCCCCTATCAATTTCGAGTAGATCAGGATAATGGATGCTATTCAGCAGAAACGCCGGCAAGACGGACGGTTACGTTGTATGTAGCCGTATCTTCTGCAGCTTCGTTATTAACGCAATCCGCGTCCGTACCTTCCATCCAAATATACACTCGAAGAATCACTCCGTTGTAACCAACCCGTTTGGCTATCGCTTTAGAGCCCGCGACGTAATCTTCTCCGACTTTCGAGGCACACCAACCGTCATAGTTGTCTGCCTCGATATGCTGGTAGGAAGGAGTAACAGGCGCAGCAGAACCGTTGATGCACGCCCAGCCGTCAATTGCCGAAGCATCATTTCCCTTGCCTTCAACTGCATAGGGGGCATAGACGCATTTCAGAGTCTCTGCTCCAGTACCGTTACCATCCGCATCGGCATTCTGAATCGTCAATCCAACGCGCAAGGATTTGGGGATGGTGTCAGTCGTAGCATCACCGTTGACCGTTACTTCGACGGGATTTTCAGAAGGATCCGCAAGATATACGTCTGCAAATCCGGTATCCGAAATCGTATAGAGGATGTACTCACCTTTTAGAAACGCATAGTGCGTCTCTCCGCCAGCTTCGTACTCTCCAGCCTTGCCACCTGCGGTGAAATTGAGCTTGGTATAAGTGGTGACCTTTCCATCTTCGCCCCAACCCTGGCAGGCATACCAATCCGCCATATTGTCAGTCGAGGAAGGAGTGATTTTGCCTCCAAGCTCGGTCGCCGCGAGAGAATCCTGAGCGCCACCATGCTGGGCGCCTTTCGACTTCTGAGCGATCTGAAGAATAAACCCGTTCGTGGTGGCACCGATCGTAGACGTTTTTGCGCTGACCGTATTGTTGGCAACATACCAAGCATACGTGGCGGCGGATAGTGCGAAACCAGACAGCACAACCGCGGCAGCCGCGGCAACGAGCTGAACCTTTAATTGTTGAGATCGTTTTGCCATCCGATTAACCTATTCTAAAAAACCAGGGGCCGACGGTTCGGCCCCCGGCGAAAGTCGAGCTTTATGTATAAATGGATTGATTACTTAAACTCGGTCGGCGTCGCCTCGAAAGTAACCGTCACGCCGCAATCCTTTGCGATGTTCTCCAGGTTGGTGGTATAAACCTCGGAGTCAGCGCCATCGTAGTAGACATAGACCTTTACGGTAGCATCCTTGTTCTTTGCAATACCGTCGGCCTTGATGATTCCATTAGTGTTCGAGCTGCTCTCTTTGCCTGCTTTTGACCAAACGGCCCACTCATTATCGCACATTACAAGCACGCGCATAGCAGAGTCGAGTTTGGAATTAGACGTATTGTTAATCTCAACGCCAGTTACCTTCAAGTTGGTAAAGGTACCATCATAAGTACCGGTACCGATATAAAAAGTATTTGCAAGGGTGTAATCCTTGGTCGCAGCCGTTTCAGGATTACCAACGGCGAAACGCGTGTCATCCTTCTCATCGGGCGTGGCCTTATCCTTTGCATAGGCACTTTCGAATTGCCAGACGCCATCCGCCTCACTGGCAGCTTTATTACCAGTGTTATCGAAATTCCTCTTCCATTGAGCGGGATAAAGCTTGGTATCAGCATCAAACGTCTCAGAAGCGGTAGCCGAACCCGTGGACGTTGTCTTCGTAGAACCGGCATCCGCATTATCAATCACCAGATATGCAGAATTCGACTGCGCGCTAATGTTGGTAGTCGTCGCCTTAACCGTGTTGTTGCTGACAAACCATGCGAAGGTGGCGGAGCCGAGGGCTACGGCTGCCACGAGGACCATGGCGATGGCGGCGCCCATCTGCTTCTTTAATGCCTTGGTATCCATACGGACCCCTTTCTTTCCCCATTCATCCCAGATGACCCTCGAGAAGCCCGGAAGGGGAGCCCGCGCTTTCGTGTTGGATGTTGCTTGCCCATCCTTTTGATATAGAGTTGAGAATACCATAATTCTTACGATTTCCTTATGAGTTTTCGGCAGCCTACATTCCGGCAGATTCATAGGTCTACCTCGGGTTATATGTGGTGCTATGTGAACATCGTTACCTTATTTGATCTCTCTCCTGCAAAGCCGTAAGTCCCTCTTAAGCCTTGCGACCGCAGTTCCACACCATCGCACACATTCACCCTCCGCCGAGCTTCGCCCTAGTCCTTCCCCACCCGCTATACTGATGTAGCACGTGTAATTTCTGCCTGCTTGTGCGGGCTATTTGCCGGGAGGGCTCTATGGCTGCCGCCAATCAACCCAAGGGAAGCGTTTCTGCCGGATCGATCAAGCCGGTGACGCGCAAAGCCGTTCGCTGCCAGCGCGAGGTCGCCTGGCTGGTCACGCAGGCGGCCGGCAAGCTCGTCGCCACCACCGACGACGTCAACGCGCCCACGCCCAGCTTTGTGCTGGCGGCCGCGTTGTCATACACCCGCGAGCAGGAGCAGGCCGCCCGGGACGGTGAGCACGCGATTGACTACGAGGCCGTCATGGGCCCCGACCTTGCGAGCTTTTGCCTGGCTGCGGGGCTGCCCGCAGCACCCAACGCGCTTTCGGACGCGGGCTACATGTTCACCCTCTCGGGCGCGGATCTGATCCGCGACCTTTATGCCTACTGCGGCGACCTGGGCGAACGCATGGGAGACGCGGCGCAGGTCAAACCGGGCTACGCGATCAAACTCGTGCTGCGGTTGTTCTTGCTGGACGGCGCCGCTGGCGACGTCGCCTCCTCCAAAGACAACGCCTCCGCATAACAAAAGCGCCGGGCCGGAAAATCGATTCCGGCCCGGCGCCTGTTCGTTCTACTTGTCCCCGTCCCCTGCGGGCGAGTTCTTTTGGTTGCGACGGTTACTCCAAGTCACGTTGTGTTCCTTGTAGTAATCAGGCGCCTCGTTGCCGCTCGCGCTAATGGGATCGCTGCCGGTCAGGGTATCGGCAATATCCTGCACGAACTTAACGAACAGGCTCGAGTCGTCGGTCTCGGACGAATCAAAATCAAAACCGAACTCCACAGCGCCGCCGATGATCTTGTCCACGCACTCCGGGTCGTCGCCGTCCAGCCAAATGACCACGGTGTACTTGTCCACATCGCCCACGCGGAAGTTCGCGTGACTAATGGTCGTCACCACGTCTTTGGACGCAAACGGCTCGGTGTTGGGCTCGGGGTTACCGTCGGCCGCGGCGGCCGCGTAGGTGGTGGGCTCGCCGTTACGATACACCCTCACGCGCGCCGCCTTCTCCACGCCCTTGCTGGCGCTGACCACCTTGAGCTTGGCGCTGTAGCCCAGATCGGTCTTGCCGGCGTTGCGGATATAGAAGGTGTACGCCACGTAGTTCTTGCCGTTGTGGCTGCCGTCGATATCGTCCAGGTTGTCGGGCAGGTCCTCGGCAGCGATATTGGTGCCGTTGTCCAAGGCGTCGGCGGCCAGGCGCGCGGTGGCGTTGTTAAAGTCGCCGTTGTCGGCAATGGCCACGCCGCGGCGGAACAGCTCCAGGCGGTTGAGGTTGATAGTGAAGTTACCCATGTTTTCCTGCATAAACGACAGGGCGAACAGCACGCCAAAGGCAAGCGCCAGCACCACGAGGGCCTTTTGCAGTTTGTCCATGCGCAGCAGCGCCGCGCCGATGCGCTCCATGCGGCGCTTGGGCATGTACATGGAGACGACCGCGTCGGGGTCGATGTCCTCGAGGTCCTGGTCGGCCAGTGCCTGCTCCAGCTCCTCGATGCGCACCACGCCGCGCAAGTCGCGCTTGGGTTTGGGCTTGCGCTTGCCGAAGCGCTTGCGGGAGGTGGGAGGCTGATCGAGGGCGGAGTCCTCGCCGGGCGCGTCCTCGGCATTGACGCGGGGTGCGTCTTGGGGCGCGCGCACGGCCTGGTCCTCGGCCTGATGCTCGGCCTGACCTTCGGCCAAATCCTCAGCCATGCCCTCGGCATGATTCTCGGCTACACCCTCGGCCAAATCCTCGGCAGCTTGATCTTTGTCGTTACGCTTGAACAGAGCCATGGCGATCAGATCTTATATTTGGTGCGAATGTAGCCGACGTATTCTTTGACGAGCTCGCGCTCCATGTCGTCGGCGTAGCGGAACTGCAGGCCGCAGACGTTGCGGTACAGGCTGCCCTTGGGCGCGCGGCGCACCCAGCACACGATGCCCAGCTGCTCGGGCAGCTCGTGACGCTCGCCCTGCAGGCGGATCGTGGGCATTTGCACGGACAGGGCCTCGCCCACGTCGGGATAATCGTTGAGGTAGACGGCCAGACCGCCGGCCGAGACGTCGATGGTCATGGCGTCCTCGGGCTCGGGGGTCGGCGCGTTGTCGCGCTGGTAGGTCAGGCGCATGGCGACCTTAAAACGCTCGTCGCGGCGCTTGACAAAGGTGCGCTGCTCGGCGACTTTGCGCATTTTCCAGTAGGTGCGGATGCCCTTTTTCTCGACCGACTCGGGGTAGCCGGCGAGCACGAACGTCTCCTCGCCCACTTTGTATTGCAGCAGCAGCTTTTGGTTTTCGTCCATGATGAGCGGCTTGCCGGCGAGCATGGGCGCGCTCATAAGAAAGTACGCGTCGTCCAGGTTCTCTTTGTACGTGGCGAGCATGTTGAAGTCGGTTTTTTGGCCCATGGGCACGTCGAATGCCACCTGAAGCTTGGTCCCCGGCGTTATCTGTTGCTCTGCCATGTTGTCTCCCCCAGTCGCGGGCGCCGATATCATCGTCGTGCGCGATGCACATTGGGCTATTGTACCTGCTTTGCTGGAGGTTTCGATGTGCAGCGCGTGAAATGGCGGGATGCAGGGCGCGGGTGAACGTGCAGCTGCTCCGCGCGCGGCATCAATCTAACAGCGATGCATGTCCCCGACAGGCCGTCTGTCTATCTCTCAGCCATCTCTCATTTATCTCTCAGCTTAGAGATGAGTGAGAGATGAGAAACAAAAATGCCGTTATCGGTTCAAGCAAATCACGTTCGCGCAGGTAAACTCATGTATACGGGAACTTTGCCTCGATCCCTCAGCCATCTTGCAGCATTGCTATCTCTCATATTTATCTCTCATCTTTCAGCTATCTCTCGTGTTAGTGACGAATGAGAGATGAGAGATGCGTGAGTGATGCATGAGCGTGGATTATTGGACGGTCGGAAAATCCCTCAAACAAAAAACGGGGCCGGCCTTACGCCGAGCCCCGTTTTCAAACGGTCAGTTAGTTATCCAACGCGCGAGCATAGCAGTCAACATTATGCCGCTGCGAACACTCCCAAGCCCGTTCCGATGATGCAGATTGCGAAGATGCCCAAGATGATCCAAATGGTCTTGACGCCCTTTTTATAGAGGGCAACGCAAGCGAACGTTGCCAGCAAGGGCAGCAGACCGGGGAAGATCGAATCGAACAGATCCTGCAGGACAATCTCCGAACCACCCACGTCAAAGGTCAAAGCCGTGGACAGCGAGACCTGTGCCGCAATCATGGCGCCGATAACGGTCATTCCGAGAACACCGGCAGCATGCGTCATGCGAGACATAAGGTTGCTCTCTTCGGACTGCTGCAAAAACTTGGTTCCCAAGTCGTAACCCAGATGGGCGGCGACGATACGCGTTGCAAAGTTAATCACGGAGTAGATGAGCGCGTACACGATGGGGCCGAGCGGGTTGCCCGTCGAAGCGATGCCAATACCAATGCCGGCGGCAACCACGCGGAACGTACCCCAGTAGAACGAATCGCCGATGCCGGAAAGCGGTCCCATAAGTCCGACCTTCATGGCGTTAATCGAGGACGTGTCGAAGTTCTTATCGGCAGCCGCCTGCTCTTCCATCGAAACCGTTAGGCCGGCTACAAACGGAAGCACATGAGGCGTGATGTTAAAGAACTCGGTATGGCGATCGAGCGCCGCATAGTAATCGTCGTCGTTGGGATAGATCTTACGCAGGGGCTTCTGAATGGTGTACATGAAGCCCATTGCCATCATCTTGTCGTACGACTGCGAGCACTGGCTCGTAAACTGGCGAAGGAACATGCTCCGATACATATCGGGAGTCATAATCGCGTCCTTCTTGGCCTCTTTGAGGTCGGTGTTCTGGATAGCCATTAGAAGTCCTCCTCTTCATCTGCAGCAACCGTCTGCGGACCGGACGAGCCCTCGCGGAAGGCCAGGAGCAGCGCGACGCAAATGGCAGCTGCGGCGACGCCGACCACGTCCATCTTGAGGTAGATGACCATAATGAAGCCCAGGAACAGCCAGGGAAGGAGCTTGTTATCGCCCATGGTCCTGATAAGAAGAGCGAAGCCGATGCAGACCATGACGCCGGACGCAACGTTGAGGCCGTCCATCACAAACTGCGGAATCGCGTTGAGCGCATTGTTGATGAGGTCGGCACCAAAGAACAGTGAGCCAAACACCAGCAGTGCAGACGGAATGCCAATCGACAGCGGCACGATGGTCAGATGGTACAGATTCGCCTTGGCAAGATCGCGATTTGCCAGAGCGGTCTCAATCTTCTTGCAGGCAAAGGCACCCGGAACGGCGTAGCAGAAGTTGCGCCACACCTGAAGGAAGACGGAGACGGGAAGGGCGAGCGCGACGGCAGTTGCCGTGCCTGTACCCGTAATGACAGCAAACGCGCAGCCAAGTACGCCGGAGGCATAGACCTCGGGAGGAACCGCCGCGCCGACCATGATGGCGTCCATGAACATGGACTCCAAAGCAGCGCCGACGATAACGCCCTGCTGGACATCGCCAAGGATCAAGCCGACAAACAGGCTCGTAAACAGCGGACGACCAAGCATCGTAATGCCAAATAATTGCTCGTCCATGGACGCAATAAATGCGACCAGTGCAACTAGAAGATACTGGACAACCATTTCGATCAACCCCAGAAACAGGTCTGCAGGCGAGGCATTCTGCGCAGCTCGCCTGCAGACAACCGCAGCAATTTGAGAGGATTAGTAGTTCATCTGGTGATAGTAACGACGCGTGGTGAGCGGGTGGTTACGGACGTGCTCGAGATGGCAGCTCAGACGCTCGGTGATGGTGTAGGTGACCATCGGGGAGACGATCTTGCGGAACTCGGGGTCGCTGAACGGCAGCTCGACCTCGGCGGTGTCAAACTTGTTCACGCGGACGTTGACGCCCTTCTCGTCGGCGAGCATGTGAGTGAAGTTGTCCACGCGGTCCATGAGCTTACGGGTGTCGTCCTCGCCGTAGAGCATGATGAGGCTCGTGCCCTCCTCGCACAGCTCGATGGTGCCGTGGAAGAACTCGGCGGCGTGGATGGACTTGGTCTTGATCCACTGCATCTCCTCGAGGATGCACATGGCGTAGTCGTAGGCCTCACCCCAGAGCATGCCGGAGCCAATCACCATGTGGTAATCGGTGTCCTTGAAGTCCTCGGCCATGGCGGCGCAGCGCTCGTCCTGAGCGTCCTTGGCCTTGATGAGGTACGGAGCGATGTTGCCGAACTCTTCCATGAAGGTGTCGTACTTGGGGAAGGCGCCGGCGTTCTTGAGGAAGCGGGCGACCAGCGTGATCTGGTAGGTGTAGATGGCCTCGCACAGAACGTCGTCCTCGGCGAAGCTGAAGAACTTGTAATCGGCGTACTCGGTGGCCGGGGTGTTGTCGTTGGAGACATACATCAGCGTGCGGGCGCCCTGCTCCTGGCAGAACTTGGCAGCCTCAATGATCTCGGGGGTGGTGCCGGTACGGGTGGAGAAGACGCAGACAGAATCCTTGTTGAAGGTCTTGGGCGGGCAGGCGAGGAACTCTGCGGCGATCTCGCAGTGGACATCGACGTCGGCCGTGGTGGTCTCGACCCAATACTTCATCGGGAGCGTGTGGGCCCAGGTGCCGCCGCAGCCGATGAAGAAGATGTTGGAATAACCCTGCTCGCAGACCTCGTCCACGGCAGCCTCAATCTGAGGACGGAGAGCGAGGGCATCGCTCACAACCTTCTCGTAACGAGGCTCATCGAAATTGAACATCCCTTACTCCTAACTCACTTGGATGAACCCTTCATTCATCCCATGACGTTATAATACTTTATATAACTAACTATGCAAGAACTATTTCAGATTTTTTTGATTTTTCTTTAATCAGAACCACCCTTAAAAAGGGTGGTTTGCTCTTAGGGTATAACCCACGGGC